>CAXUMV010000296.1:0-4978 GCA_964252065.1 uncultured Lichenihabitans sp. | reverse complement strand
GGCGTCGACCGCAAAGCCCCGCGACTCCATGGCGCGGGCGAGGCGGGTCAGGAACGGCTTGTCGTCGTCGACGATCAGAAGCGAGCGGTCCTCGTCCCGCTCGGGGGGTGGCGAAGAGGTGGCGGCCTCGTGGAACATCGACATGATGGGCGGCTTTCCGGGCGTGAGCTTGTCGTTGCGCGTGACTTCAGAAATCGAAGTAGGGCGCGGTGGCCGGATTGCGAGTGTCCAGCCCCTTCTCGAACTGCGACCGGGGCCACGACACCGTGACGACCGCCCCCGACTCCGGAGCGGCGGCATTGCCCATGCCGAGCGTCGCGCCCGAGCGCTCGAGCAGCGTCTTGGCGATGAAGAGCCCGAGCCCGAGCCCCGCGCCCTCTTCGGACTTGGTGCGCCGCTCGGGACCGCGCGTCGTGACGTAGGGTTCGCCGAGCCGGGCCAGCACCTCGCTGCTGAAGCCGCGCCCGTCGTCGCGGATGCAGACCGAGACGCGCTCGCGCGACCAGGCGAGGGCGATGCGCACCTCGTGCACCGCGAAGTCGACGGCGTTCTCGACCAGGTTGCCGAGGCCGTACAGCATGCCGGGGTTGCGGACCGCGACCGGTTCCTCCCCGCTGCCCTCGGACGCGAAGGTGACCGACACGCCGAAATGCCGCAGCGGCTCGACGACGTCGGCGACGAGGTGCGACAGCGTCATCGTGGTCAGCGGCCCGGTGTCGTTGCCGAGCGAGGCGAGCTTGCCCAGGATGGTGCGGCACCGGCGGACCTCCTGGTCGAGCAGCACGAGGTCGTCGTGGATCGCGGCAGGGCTGAGCGCGCTGCCCGGGGTGGCGGCCGCGGTCAGGAGATCCTTGGCCACGACCGAGATGGTGGCGAGCGGGGTCCCGAGCTCATGGGCCGCGGCCGCCGCGATGCCGTCGAGCTGGGTCAGGTGCTGCTCGCGCGCGAGCACGAGCTCGGTCGCGGCAAGCGCGTCGGCCAGCTTGCGCGCCTCCTCGGCGATGCGGGAGGCATAGAAGCCGATGAAGGAGGCCCCCGACAGGATGGCGCCCCACACCCCGACCGTGAAGAGGAACGGCAGGTGGAGCGCCTCCTCGGGCCACCAGGGCAGCGGGAGATGCACGTAGACCAGGACCGTGGCCGCGAGGCATGTCAGCGTGACGAGCCCGAAGGTCCAGGACGGGGTGAGCGAGGCGGCCGAGATCATCACGGGCGCCAGGAACAGCATGGCGAAGGGGTTCTCGAGGCCGCCGGTGAGGTAAAGCAGCACGGAGAGCTGCAGGATGTCGTAGGAGAGCTGCACCATGGCGGGCTGGTCGGCCAGCCGGTGGCTGATGCCGAACCGAAACCGCAGCCAGACGTTCAGAAGCCCCGAGGACGCGATCACCACGACGCAAGGGACCAGCGGGAGCGGGAAGCCGAAGCCGAAATGCACGATCAGGAGAGCCGCCATCTGGCCGGTGACGGCGAGCCATCGCAGGCGGACCAGCGTGTCGACCCGCAGGCGGCGCGCCGGGTAGCTGAGTTCCGAGTAGGTGGATTGGGGCACGGGTCGCTTCCTTCGTCGCACGCGCCGGCCGCGGTTTCGCCCGGCGCCGTGCCCGCCATCGACATCGAGGATCTGGCCAAGAGCTTCAAGGGGTCGCCGGCAGTGCGTGGGCTGACCTTCGCGGTGCAGTCCGGCAGCATCACGGCGCTGCTCGGCGGCAACGGCGCCGGCAAGACCACCACGATCGGCATGATCCTGGGCCTCGTGCGGCCGAGCGCCGGCCGCGTGCGGGTGCTCGGGGCCGACATGGCGAGGGAGCGCCACAAGGTGCTCCACCGGATGAATTTCGAGAGCCCTTACGTCGACATGCCGCACCGCCTGACCGTGCGGCAGAACCTCACGGTCTTCGCGCGGCTCTACGGGGTGGGCGATGTCGCCGGACGCATCGCGGAGCTGGCCGAAAGCCTCGCCTTGGGCGAGTTCCTCGACCGGCAGGCCGGCCAGCTCTCGGCCGGCCAGAAGACCCGCGTCGCCCTCGCCAAGGCGCTGGTCAACGCGCCCGAGGTGCTGCTGCTCGACGAGCCGACCGCCTCGCTCGACCCGGACACGGCGGACTGGATCCGCGAGCGGCTCGCCGTCTACGGGCGCGAGCGCCATGCCACCATCCTGCTCGCCTCCCACAACATGGCCGAGGTGGAGCGGCTCTGCGACCGGGTGATCATCATGCGCCAGGGCGCCGTGGTGGCCGACGGCACCCTGCCGGCGCTGCTGGCCCGCTTCGGGCGGGACACGCTGGAGGAGGTGTTCCTCGATGTGGCCCGCGGCCGCGGCGCCGCGAGCGAAGGCCTGGGGAGGGACCCATGAGCGTGATCGCCCGGCCGGGCCGCGGCCCCTCGCTGTCGCGCATCATGGCGATGGTGACCCGCTACTTCTACCTCCTGCGCTCGTCCTGGCCGCGGGTGCTCGACCTGCTCTACTGGCCGGCCGTGCAGATGGTGACCTGGGGCTTCATCCAGACCTACGTGTCCCGCTCCGCCGCCGAGGCGCCGCCGGGCCGGGCCGCCATCGCGGCCGGCACGCTGATCGGCGCCATGCTGCTGTGGGACATGCTGTTCCGCGGCCAGCTCGGCTTCTCGGCCTCCTTCCTCGAGGAGATGTGGTCGCACAACATCGGCAACCTGTTCATGAGCCCGCTCAGGCCGCTCGAGTTCGTGGCCGCCCTGATGATCATGAGCCTCGTGCGGCTCGCGATCGGGGTGGTCCCCGTGACGCTGCTGGCGATCTGGTTCTTCGGCTTCAACCTGTGGGGCCTGGGGCTGGGGCTGGGAGCCTTCTTCGTCAACCTCATCCTGACGAGCTGGAGCGTCGGCCTGCTGGTCTGCGGCCTCCTGCTGCGCCAGGGGCTGGGGGCCGAGAACCTCGCCTGGACCATCATGTTCGTGCTGCTGCCGCTCGCCTGCGTCTACTATCCGGTGGCGGTGCTGCCGCTCTGGCTGCAGCCGCTCGCCTGGGCGCTGCCGCCGACCTACGTGTTCGAAGGGCTGCGGGCGCTGCTGGCCGACCATGTCTTCCGGGCCGACCTCATGGCCGAGGCGCTGCTCATCAACGCCGGCCTGATGGCCGCGGCGTCCGTCGCCTTCCTGCTGCTGCTCTCGAGCGCCCGCGAGGCGGGCACGCTGCTGCAGATGGGCGAGTAGCGGGGCGGGCGACGCCGTGCCGTTGATTCGGGCAGACGCATCTGTTTTAAAGGTTTTGTGCAGACGATGAGCGCGGGGTCGGATGCCGTCCGCCGCCCGGCGTGTCGGGCGCCCGATCAACCTCTCCGGTGATGCCGCTGCCCATGAAGATGTCCTATCAGATGTACGAGATGGCGCATCTGGCGATGGCGCCAGCCAGGGCGCTGTCGGATGCGACCCGGTTCTGGCTCGGGACGCCGTTCAACCCTGTGGCCAACACCCCGTTCGGCCGCAACGTCGCGGCCTATGCGGAACTGTTCGAGCGCATGACGCGCCGCTACGGCAAGCCGCATTTCGGCCTCGAGGAGACGACGATTGCCGGCCGGCCGGTGCCGATCCTGGAGGAGGTGGTCTGGGAGAAGCCCTTCTGCCGCCTGCTGCACTTCGCGCGGGCCGAGGGGCCGCTCACCGATGGGCAGGCCAAGCTGCTGATCGTCGCGCCCATGTCGGGCCACTACGCGACGCTGCTGCGCGGCACCGTCGAGGCCTTCCTGCCGCATTTCGACGTCTACATCACCGATTGGATCGATGCCCGCATGGTCCCGGTCGCGGTGGGGTCTTTCGACCTCGACGACTACATCGACTACGTGCGGGAGATGTGCGGCCATCTGGCCGCCCGCAGCCCTTCCGTGCCGGTGCACACTCTGGGGGTGTGCCAGCCGGCCGTGCCGCTGATCGCCGCGGTCGCCGTGATGGAGGCCGCGGGCGAGCCGCATGTGCCGGCCTCCATGACGCTGATGGGCGGCCCGATCGACACGCGCCGGAGCCCGACCGCGGTCAACAAGCTCGCCGAGGAGCGCGGCACGGACTGGTTCCGCCAGAACTGCCTCGAGGTCGTGCCCTTCCCCTATCCGGGGGCCGGGCGCTCGGTCTATCCGGGCTTCCTGCAGCTGTCGGGCTTCATGGCCATGAACTTCGACCGCCACGTCACGGCGCACGGCGACATGTTCCGCCATCTCGTGCAGGGCGATGGGGATGCGGCCGAAAAGCACCGCGACTTCTACGACGAGTATCTCTCGGTCATGGATCTCACGGCCGAGTTCTACATGCAGACCATCGAGACGGTCTTCGTCCGCCACGCCCTGCCCAAGGGCGAGATGCGCCACAGGACCACGGTCGTCGACCTCGGTCGCATCGCCCGCACCGGGCTGATGACCATCGAGGGGGAGAAGGACGACATCTCGGGCGTCGGGCAGACCGAGGCCGCCCAGGATCTCTGCACCGGCATCCCGGCCGACCGCAAGCTGCACCACATGCAGAAGAACGTCGGCCACTACGGCGTCTTCAACGGCTCGCGCTTCCGGGCCGAGATCGTGCCCCGCATCGTCGAGTTCACCCGCCGCCTCGACGCCACGCCGCCCGCGCTGCCCGCGAGCTGAGCCTCGGCCCGGCGCGCCTCTCCCGCCGCCGTCATCGCGAGGCGCGAAGCGCCGTGGCGGTATCACCCTACTCGTGACGGGGGTCGGGGTCGCGCTCGAGTTCCGCCTCGGCGGCCGTGAAGCGCACGCCCGGATGGCGGGCCAGCATCGGCAGGAGGCGGGCGAGGAAGCCCCAGCAGGCCGCATCGTGCGCGAGATGGTGGGTCAGGAGGCCGATGGCCCGGTCGCCCGCGCGGGCCGACGGAAGTAATCCCGCGAGCCGCGCGCACAGGTCCTCGGCGGACCGGCCCCGTCGCCCGTCGCGCCAGTCGATGATGTCGAGGTCGCAATCGATGCGCTTCGGCCCTTGGCGGGACGGCTGCGCCTGGCCGCTC
>CAXUMV010000295.1:981-4980 GCA_964252065.1 uncultured Lichenihabitans sp. | reverse complement strand
TGAGGCCCAGCTCCAGCCGCCCGATCTCGCCGGAGCCGACGGCCTCCACCTGCACGATTTGCGCGCCCTGGCGACGGAGGGCGCCCTGCCGCCGGACGACCTCGGGGCCCTGGCCCAGGCCAAAGCCCTGTTCCACTGGCACCGGCACCACCGGTTCTGCGCCAATTGCGGCGCCCCGACGCGGTCCGATTCGGCGGGCTGGCGGCGCACCTGCCCGGCCTGCACGGCGCAGCACTTCCCGCGCACCGACCCCGTCGTCATCATGATGGCGATCGATGGCGAGCGATGCCTGCTGGGGCGCCAGTCCCGCTTTCCGCCGGGCATGTATTCGTGCCTCGCGGGCTTTATGGAGCCCGGCGAGACGATCGAGGCCGCGGTGCGGCGCGAGCTCGGCGAGGAAGCGGGCATCGCGGTCGGCGCCGTGCGCTATCTCGGCTCGCAGCCCTGGCCGTTCCCGGCCTCGATCATGATCGGCTGCCTGGCCGAGGCCGCGACCACCGCCATTGCGCTCGACGATGCCGAACTCGAGGACGCCCGCTGGTTCTCGAGGGAGGAGACCCGGGCCATGCTGGAGGGCCGGCACGGCGAGGGGCTCCGCTGCCCCCCCGCCATGGCCATCGCCCATCATCTCATGCGGGCCTGGGCGACCGGGGCCGCTTGAAAGCCGGTTTGAAAACGCTGGCCGCGGCCGTCATCGCCGTGCCTTTTGGACCGGGGGATCGCCACGCTTCGCTCGCGATGACGGCACCGGGTTTCTAAACAGACTCTGAGCGCCGTCCTAGTCTCCGGTCAGGAGCTTGAGGTCGACGGCTTCGCCCATCCGGCGATAGCCTGCATCGTTCGGGTGGAGGTGGTCGCCGTAGTCGTACTGCGCCTGGATATGGTCGGGCCGGGCGGGATCGCGCACCACCGCATCGAAGTCGATCACGCCGTCGAAGGTCTTGCTGTCGCGGATCCAGCTGTTCACGGCCACGCGCTTGGCCTCGCCCTCGGGCGTGAAGTAGCCCGGGAACACGGTGTCGGCATAGGGGGTGAGCGTCGCGCCCAGCACCCGCAGGCCATGCGCATGGGCGCGATCGGCGATCTGGTGCAGGCCGGCCGTGATGTCCTCCGCCGTCACGGCCTGGTCGGTCAGCCCGCCGCTGCCGGGATGACCGATGTCGTTGATCGACTCCATGACGATGACCGTGCGGACGCCGGGCACCGACAGGACGTCGCGGTCGAACCGGGCGAGCGCCGCCGGGCCGAAGGCGGCTTCGGGCAGGTCGTGCAGCACGCGGTTGCCGCTGATCCCCGCATCCACCACGGACAGCGGGACGTCGGCCTGCCGCAGGCGCTCGGCCAGCACGTCGGGCCATCGGCGGTTGGCATCGAGCGTCGAGCCGTAGCCGTCGGTGATCGAATCGCCCAGCGTCACGACCGCGCCGGCGCCCTCCTGCCGCACCTCGATGCCGGACACGAAGAAGCGCTCGGTGCTGGTCTTGGGATCGGTCAGCGTGGCCGCGGCCGTCTGGTCGCCCGACGCCGAGATGTAGGCCGTGGCGCGCCCCAGCGGATGGGTCGCCGAAGGCCCCGTGTCGCGCGTGACGAACAGGCTGACCGCGAGGCTGTCGAGCGCCGCCACCTCGAGGGTCACCGGATCGCTCAGCGCCGGCGCGCCGGGCGGCAGCGTCACGGAGGGGCGGCCCCCGAAGGTCAGCACGTGATCGGTCGCGGCATCGATGCTGCCGGGCGCGGAGCCGGGCCGGGCCAGATGGGCGGCCCCGATGACCAGCGGGGTGGTGCCCATCTCGTTGCTGAGCCGGATGCGGACCTCGCGGCCGGCGAGCGACAGGCGCATGACCTGCCGGATCGTCTGGTTATTGATCTCCGGCCCGACCGGGAAGGCCGGCGAGGCACCCCAGACCCCCACCCATTGGGGCGCGGCGTCCGCCACGGCCGGTGCGGCAAGACCCACGATGGCGAGGAGCCATGCGGCCGCGCGAGCGGCCTGCCGAATGTCCATGCGTTCCTCCCGGGAATCGATGTGTTGCCGGCGATGATCGAGCCATCGGCGCGGCTTGGCAAGCACCGTTCGCGGGGTCGGCGCGTCAGGCCGGCTCCTTGGGCAGGAACGGCAGGATGTCGCCGCGGACCGCCGCGAGCCGGGCGATCCCCTGGCCGATCTCCGCGGCGTTGAAGGCCGCGAACCCGAACAGGAGTCCCTGCTGCCGCCGCCTAGAGACGTAGTAGGGCGACAGGGGCCGGATCACGACGGCCCGCTCCGCCGCCGCCCGGACGAGGCGCTGGTCGTCGGCCTGCTCGGTGAGGCGCACCGTGACATGGACGCCGGTCTCCGTGGCGGCCAGCGGCAGGGTGCGGCCGAACAGGGCGTTGAGGCCCTCGATCAGCTGCGATTGCCGGGCCCGGTAGAGCCCCCGCATGCGACGCACATGGGAGGTGAACAGGCCGCGGAGCATGAACTCCGACAGGACCATCTGCTCGATCAGCGAGGCATGCCGGTCCAGGATGGCGCGCGCCTTGGCGAAGGCATCGGACAGGTCCCGCGGCACGACCAGGTAGCCGAGCCTAAACGAGGGCAGCAGGATCTTGGAGAAGGTGCCGAGATGGAACGTGCGGCCGTCGCCGTCGAGGCCGAAGACGGCGGGCAGCGAGGCGCCCGCGTAGCGGAACTCGTTGTCGTAGTCGTCCTCGACGATCCAGGAGCCGCTCTGGCGGGCGAAGTGCAGCAGGGCCTGGCGCCGCTCGAGCGACAGCGCGGGGCCGAGCGGGTAGTGCCGCGAGGGGCTCGTCACGATGAGGCGGGGCACGGGATGGTTGACGGTCGCGGCCTCGATGCACATGCCCTCCTGGTCCACCGGGACGGGATAGACCGTCCCTCCGTTGGCGCCGACGACGGCCCGCGACCCGACATAGCCGGGGTCCTCCAGCCAGACCGGGTCGCCGGGATCGAGCATCATGCGGCAGACGAGATCGAGGCTCTGCTGGGAGCCGGTCGTCACGATCACCTGTGCATAGTCGCAGCGCATGCCGCGCGAGCTGTTGAGATGCTGGGCGATGGCGCGGCGCAGCGGCTCGTAGCCGGCGTTCGAGGTATCGGCGAGGATTTCGCCGGTCAGCCGGCCCGACGTCTCGTTCAGCAGCCGCAGCCACGTCTTGATCGGGAACTCGCGCAGGTCGGGGACGTCGGGCATGAAGGCCGTGGGCCGCTCGGCGAACTCGCCCGTCGCCGACGACAAGATGCCGGTGCCGCGGCGCGAGAGCGTGCGGAACGGATAGCCCTCGCCCTCGCGCAGGCCGTCCGCCACCGGGACGCCCATCCCGGCCGAGGCGGCGGCGACGAAGGTCCCCGCGCCCACGCGGCTGGACAGGACACCCTCCTGCGTCAGGGTCTCGAACACCTGGAGCACGGTGTTGCGCGAGACGCCGAGCTCCTCGGCGAAGATGCGGGTCGAGGGGAGCTTGGCGCCGACCGGCATCCGGCCTCCCTGAATGGCTTCCCGCAGCCGGTCGGCGACTTGCTTGTGAATTGGTTCTGGCGCCGATCTGTCTAGATCGAGGGCAATAATGGAACCGGTGAGTGCTGTTTTCGGCATCCTGCCTATCCATTGCCCAAATAGGCGAGCGGCATTCTACTCTGATACAACAATGGACCCCAAGAATAACCGAAAATGGCTCTCGCGGGATGGCGATTGGCACCCTTAACTCGGGCTGCGCCAATCGCAAAGGCTCCGACGGATGGGTCTGGCGAGGTGGCGATGCATCGCCCGCACCGGACGACGCGCTCCGCACGCATCGACGCCGAACGGAACCCTCCTGCAGGATGACGCCACGATGACCACCAACAAGCAAGCAATCCACGACGTGCTGGCCCGCTACGACGCGAAAGAGCTGAGCCGCCGCCACGTCCTCAAATCGCTGGGTCTCCTGGGCGTGTCGTCCGCCCTGGCCACCACGATCCTGCAGTCGCCGCTCGGCGCCGTCGAGGCGCTCGGCGCG
>CAXUMV010000295.1:0-971 GCA_964252065.1 uncultured Lichenihabitans sp. | reverse complement strand
TCCTGGTGCCGCGGGGCGCGCCCGAGGGCGCGATCACCGGGCCGGAGGAGCGCGCCTGGGCGCTCGCCAAGGAGGCGGCCGCCAAAGCGAGCAAGAAGACGCTCACCGTGCTGATCCCGACGGGATCCATCGGCAACATGCGGCCGTATGTCGACAAGTGGAAGAACGAGCTCGGCATCCAGCTCGAGTTCATCGAGGAGCCCGACGAGGTCGTCCACACCAAGGGCATGCAGGAGGCGGTCGCCAAGACCGGCCGCTACGACGTCATGATGCCGACCGCCATGTCCTATCCGGACTGGATCGACTCCGGCGTGATCTTCGACCTGACCGAGTGGACGGACAAATACGGCCCGGATCTGTTCCACAAGGACTGGGGCGTCGTGTTCCCCACCAGCCACCACGCGCAGCTCTACAACGGCCGCGTGGCGGGCCTCGCCTGCGACGGCGACCAGATCACCCTGCTGTGTCGGGACGACTACCTCAAGAACCCCGACAAGATGAAGGCCTTTGCCGACAAGTACGGCCATGCGCTTGGCGTGCCGAACACCTGGAAGGACTATTACAACCTCGCCCAGTTCATGCACGATCCGGCCAACAAGTTCTTCGGCAGCCTCGAGTACCGGTCGCGCTACTACGTCAAGTGGATGTTCATGCAGCGGCTGGCGTCCAAGGGGCGGCTGTGGTTCGATGGGGACCTGAACCCCACCTTCAACTCCGAGGAGGGCGTCGCGGCGCTCGAGGACATGCTGGCCATCAACCAGTACCTGCATCCGGACGCGTTCAGCTTCACGTGGTCGTCGAACTACAACGCCTTCGGCCGCGGCGAGGGGTTCATGAACATCGTCTGGCCGTCGGGCTTCAAATACGCCAAGGCGCCCTCGACCGGACCCGCGACGACGGGGAAGATCGCCGCCACGGTCATGCCCGCCGACACGCTGAAGGACGGCACGCTGCTCTACGCCGGCATGTTC
>CAXUMV010000294.1:3513-4981 GCA_964252065.1 uncultured Lichenihabitans sp. | reverse complement strand
GGGGGGCACGACCTGCTGGACGAACATCGTGACCTGCTGCGCCAAGCACAACCTGCAGAAGGCCGACAAGACCCTGAAGCAGTCCGGCCTCAGCCTGCGCCGCCAGCCCTTCGAGCCGAGCCCGATGCAGCTCGACGGCATCGCCAAGAAGCAGCCCTTCCCCGACAACCTGCACTCGACCTGGCTCGACTATCTCTACTGGGACACGACGCTGGAGCCGTGAGGCGGTCCTCTCCCGCCGGGCCGCCCGGACCCGGGCCGTCGTTGCGAGGCGCGTTTGCGCTGTGGCGATCCATGGGGCGGAGCGGAGGCCCGGAGGGCTGGATTGCTTCGCTCCGCTCGCAAAGACGACATAAGCGTCCGGCGCCTACACGTCCGGATGCAGCCTGGTCCGGCGCCTCAAGCCATCCCGGCGAGCCGGCTCTCGATCAGGCGTTCGACGTCGCCGGGGCTCAGCCCGTCCCGGCGCAGGTCCGCGAGTGCCGGCGCGCCGCGGCTCTTGGACAGTTTTCGCCCATCCCCGCCCGTGATCAGCCGATGGTGGTGGTAGCGGGGCGCCGGCAGTCCGAGCAGGGTCTGCAGCAGCCGGTGCAGGCTCGTTGCGGCACAGAGGTCGGTGCCGCGCACGACGTCGGTCACGCCCTGGTCCGCGTCGTCGACCACCACGGCGATGTGGTAGCTGGCCGGGATATCCTTGCGCCGCAACACCGGGTCGCCCCATGCGGCAGGGTCCGCCGGCACGGCATGAGGCACCTCGCCCTCGCCGAGCTCGGTCCAGGCCAGCGCCGCTCCGGCGGCAGTCCTGGCCCGGGGGCCGTCGAGGCGCAGGCAGGACGGGATGCCCGCCGTGATACGCCGCGCGCGCTCGGTCTCCCCGAGGCCGCGGCAGGTGCCCGGGTAGAGCGGCGCGCCGTCGGGATCGCGCGGCCAGTCCGGGCGCGTGCCGATGGCCCGCAGGATGTCGCCGCGGGTGCAGAAGCAGGGATAGAGCAGGCCGGCCGCGCCGAGCCGCTGCAGCGCCTCGCCGTAGAGCGCCAGGTGCTCGCTTTGCCGCCGCACCGGCGCCTCCCACCCGAAGCCGAGCCAGGCGAGGTCGGCCTCGATGGCCGCCTCGTTGGCGGGCGGGCAGCGCGCAAGGTCGATGTTCTCGATGCGCAGGAGAAGCCGCCCGCCGCAGCGCCGGGCAACCGCCATGTTGCGCAGCGCCGAATAGGCGTGGCCCAGATGCAGCGGGCCGTTGGGGGAGGGGGCGAAGCGGCAGACGGGCGCCCGTGGACCCACGTCCCTCAGACGATCGATTCCACCACGCCGCCGTCGACCCGCAGCGCGGCGCCTGTCGTCGCGGAGGCCTGCTGGGAGCAGGTGTAGACCACGAGGCTTGCGACCTCGCGCGGCTCGGCCACCTCCTGGTCGCCGGCCCGCCGCGCTCAGGACGTAGCACCGTGCTCGCGACATTGTTGGTCGAGGC
>CAXUMV010000294.1:0-3503 GCA_964252065.1 uncultured Lichenihabitans sp. | reverse complement strand
CCGTTCAACTTCCTCGGCAACAAGCTCTGGACGTTCGCCCGATGATCGAGCTCGGCCGCTTGGTCCTGACGAACTGGGTGCCGACCTCCTCGATCGTCTTGCCTTCCTGCTCGGCCTGTCCCTGCAGCATCCGCTCGACGCCGCCGGTCAGGGTCGGGCCGGGCAGCACCGCGTTGACGGTCACCTCGGTGCCCTGGGCGAGCTTGGCGAGCCCGCGCGACAGGCTCAGCATCGCGGTCTTGGTCAGGCCGTAGTGGATCATCTCGGTCGGGATGTTGATGGCCGACTCGGAGGCCATGAACACGATGCGCCCCCAGCCGGCCTCGAGCATCGGCTTGAGATAGGCGCGCGACAGGCGGACGCCCGACATGACGTTGGTCTCGAAGAACCGCGTCCAGTCCGCGTCGGGGATGTCGAAGAAGCCCTTGGGCTCGAAGATGCCGACATTGTTGACCAGGATATCCGTCTGCGGGACCGCCTCCAGGAAGCGGGCGCATCCCTCGGCCGAGCCGAGGTCCCCCGCGACGCCCTGCAGCCGCGCCTCGGGCACCGCCTGGGCGATGCGGTCCATGGCGGCCCGGACGCCCTCGTCCGAGCGGCCGTTGACCACGACCTCGGCACCGGCCGCCGCGAGCCCGCCGGCGACCGCAAAGCCGATGCCGTCCGTCGAGCCCGTGACGACGGCCCGCTTCCCCGTGAGATCGATGCGCATGGGACAGCCCCCTCAACAGCAAACGGCGCCCATGACCGGCATGGACGCCGCAAGAGTTCGGTCGATCGGCAGCGGTCAGTCGCGGCTGTGGATCAGCCAGGACAGGAAATAGCCGGCCGCGGCGGCCAGCAGCATCTCCATCACGGGCGCGCTGCCGAACTTGTCCTGCACCGCCTGGCTGCCCTGGCGGTAATAGCGCTGACCGCTGTCGATGGCGTCGTCCAGGTAGCGCGGCGCATCGCCGGCGACCTGCTTGGCCGCATCCTTGACGCTGCCATAGGCATTCTGGACCGTGCCGGTCGCCTGGTTGATCAGTCCCTTGGTCTGGGTCTTGTTGTCGCCGACCAGATCGCCCGCGGCGCTCTGGATCTTGCCGCCGATGTTCTTGGCCGCGCCTTCGATCCGATCGTCGTCCATAGCCACCCCTTCGCATGCGGTTCGGGGCCGCCGATCGGCCGTCCCGTCACATCGCAGGAACGCCGCGCCTCAGGACAGGTTCCCTCGGGACCGCGCGAATTGCCAAGGTTCAGCCGAGCCGGAAGCGCAGCGGGGCGCCGGGCATGATGCGGCGGGTCGGGCGGCGCTCGACCACGACGGCCCGGGTCTGCCCGTTGGCGGAGGTCGTGGCGATGCGCGCCTTCTCGAGGCGCAGCGGCGACTTCTTGACCAGCGCCGCCTTGACCACCTCGCGCGGCAGCTCGATCAGCGAGGACGCGATCTCGATCTGGCTCTCCAGATCGTCGGTCAGGCCCTGCGCGGCGAAAACGGCGTCGTCCAGCGTGGCAGGCTCGTGACGCACGCGGCGCTTGCCGTATTTGGTGTTCCAGACTTCGCTCATGACGGCTTTCCCTGTCTCGACGGGATTATTGGCCTTCTTGTGCGCTGCAACAAGAGGTGATTGCGCATGGTTGAATTGCGAATTCGGGCTATGCCGCGGCTGCCACAGTGACCGCCAAGGCTTGCAGCAGACTGTCCGTCGTGGACCGAGCCGCGACCACGATGCGCCCGCTCGCCCAGGGTCGCAGGGCGGTCGCGACGTCCGCCGAGAGGCAGAGCTGGGCGGCGCGGCCGAGGGCCTCGTCGAGACCGGCCCGCCCGGCCTCCGCGACGACGAGCGCTGCGCTTCGCCGTGAGAAGTGCAGGCAGGCCGTAGGCGGCGCTTCCCGCAGGCCCGCCACGGCCTCCGGCGGCCAGGCGAGCGCCGTCGCCTCGTAGCTCTCGCGGACCGTGAGGACGTGGCCGTCCGCCTCCAGCGCCTGGGCCAACCCCGGCTTCCGCACGCGGCCGCAGAGATAGAGCAGCCGCGCGGGGCCGGGATGGGTCAGCCGGACGAGGCTGACAAGGGCCTCTGCGTCGCCGCCCGCGACCCGGACATCGGCAAAGCCTGCGCGGCGCAGGGCCGCGGCCGTCGCCCCGCCCACGGCGTAGACGGACTTCTGCCCGATCGCCTCGCGGTCCCGCGCCGACAGCCCCGCGGCCGCATGCGCGCTGGTCGCCAGGATCGCGTCGATCGGCTCGGGCGGCAGCACGACCGGCAGGGCCTCGATCGCGACCACCGGAGCGAGAACCGGTGCGAAGCCCAGGCGTTCGAGCCTGGCCGCGAGGGCGCGGCCCTCGGCCCAGGGCCGCGCGACCAGCACGCGGGGGCGGGTCACCGGCCCGTCGGCGGCGTGCCCATCAGGGCGCCCCGAAGGCGGCCAGCAGGCGGCGCGAGCCGCGCGCCAGCAGGTCCTCGCCGGCGGCCCGGCCGAGCGCGACCGCGGCCTCCGCGGCTCCCTCCAGCGCCGTCTCGACCGTCTCGCGGCCGTCGGGGGACAGCACGAGGCCGCGGAACCGCAGCGTGCCCCCGATAAGCTGGGCATGGCCCGCGATGGGCGTCCGGCACGAGCCGTCGAGCACGGCCAGGAACGCGCGCTCGCAGGCGAGCGCCACGGTCGTGGCCGGATCGACGATCCGGTCGATCGGGGCGCGGGTCGCGGGGTCGTGGGCGCGGGTCGTGATCGCGATGGCGCCCTGGCCGACGGCGGGCAGGAAGGCGTCCGTGTCGAGGACCGCGGTGGCGTGATGGGCGAGGCCGAGACGGTTCAGCCCGGCCATCGCCAGCAGCGTGGCGTCGAACTCGCCCGCCTCGACCCGGCGCAGCCGCGACCCGACATTGCCGCGCAGCAGCCTGACCGAGAGATCCGGCCGCAGCCGCAGCACCTGCGCCTGCCGGCGCAGCGACGCCGTGCCGAGGCTCCCGCCGGCCGGCAGGCTCTCGAGACCCCCGGCCCGGATCGCGATCAGCGCGTCGCGCACGTCCTCGCGCGGCAGGCAGCCCGCGATGACCAGCCCGTGCGGCAGGACGGTCGGCAGGTCCTTGGCCGAATGCACCGCGCAGTCGATGCTCCCCTCCAGCAGCGCGATGTCGAGTTCCTTGGTGAACAGCCCCTTGCCGCCGGCCTCCGCCAGAGCCCGGTCCTGGATGGCGTCGCCCGTCGTGCGGATCGCCACCACGGCGACCGAGTCCTCTGTCCAGCCATGGGCTGTGGCGAGCCGGCGGCGCGCCTCGTGCGCCTGCGCCAGGGCGAGCGGGCTGCCGCGCGTTCCCACCCTGAGCTGAGCCTGAGCTGCCATTGACGTCCGCGCGGCCGATGTTGTTTGACTGACCATTCCTCTTAAGCCGCGGGTGGCCGGGGCGGAAGGGAAGCATGCGCGTTCTCGGCATCGAAACGACCTGCGACGAGACCGCGGCGGCCGTCGTCGAGCGCGATGCCGTCGGCACGGGGCGCATCCTGTCCAACGAGGTGCT
>CAXUMV010000293.1:3243-5000 GCA_964252065.1 uncultured Lichenihabitans sp. | reverse complement strand
GCCTCGACGAGGTGCCCTATCTGGCGGCCTCCGGCCGGACCTCCTTCAAGGCCGACCCCGAGGTGCCCAAGGGATTCTACCGCGCGGCCGGGTTCCGGGTGTGCGGCGAGCGGGCGGTGCGCGTCGACATCCTGGAGCGGCTCGCCGATCTCATCCGCCCCGCCATCGCCTACCGGCCCGGCACGACGCCCGGCGCGCCGCCGCCAGGCACGGCCGACGGCACGGGCTTCGTGGTGACGGTGGGCATGACTTCGCTCGCCGGCTGCTCGGGGGAGGACTTCGCCTCCATCCTGCGCTCGCTGGGTTACGTGCTGGACCGCCGGGCGGGGCCGGCCATCACGGTCCCGCTGCTTCCCGCGGCGCCGACGGAGCCGATCAGACCGCCGGCCGCTCCCGATACGACGGCCGCGGAGGCCGCTCCGGTCGCCGACCCCGCGGCCGACGCCGGTACCACGGGAGAGGACGAGGTCGCGGGGCCCGTGGACACGGGAACGCCCGAGGCGCCCACGGAGGGGTCCTCGATCGCCGCGGACGCGCTTGCGGCCGGCATCGAGGATCTGTCCGACGAGTTCGCGGAGGCCTCGCCCGTCGAGGAGGCGGGCCTGCCGGCCGATGCGTCGGCGGCGCTCGAGCCCGAGACGCCGGCGGCTCCTGTCGATGCGCCTTTCGAGGCAGAGGCCGCCACGCCGTCCGTCGCGGCCCCGGATGCGGACGCGCAAGGACCATCGGCCGATGGGAGCGCCGAAGCCGAAGCTTCCAACCCCTCCTCGGCCCTTACGGAAGCCCCCTCGGCCGACGCGCCGCCTGAGACCGGCCCCGAGCCGGAGGCCGGGCTCCCGGATGCCGAGGCGTTGCAGGATCTCCCGGCCGCGGACGCTCCCGCCGAGCTCGACCCCACGGCCGAGCCCCTGCCGGCGGCGCCGGCCGAACCCGTCCTGATCGAGGTCTGGCGGCCCGGCCGCAGCCAGGGCGGCGAACGGCGGCCGGGTCAGCCGCGACAGCGGCACGGGGGCGAGCGGCGGCACGGCGGCGCCGAGCGCTCCGCGCCCCGCGGCGAGCCCGGCGTGCAGCCTGACGCGACCGCTACGGCGGAGCAGCCCGGGACGCCGCGCCCCGACCGTCCGCCGCGCGACCACGCGCCGCGCGAGCGGGAGGGCGGCGCCCGATCGGCGCCGGGCCGCGACGACCGCGGCGGCCGCCCGTTCCATCCCGGCCGGCGCGACGACCGTCAGCGGCCGGCCGGCGGCCCTCCGCGTCCGAACCGGGAGGGCGGCGGGCCCGGCCGGCCGGGCCGCGACGGCGAGGCCCCCTCGGACCGCGGGCGGCCGCCCCGCGACCGGCCCGAGGCCGGCGGCCGCGGCCCCTACGCCACGACCGAAGCGCGCCCGACGCGCGAGCGTCAGCCCGACCCGGATTCGCCCTTCGCCAAGCTCCTGGCCCTCAAGGCCGAGTTGGAGGGACGGACCAAGAAGGATTGAGCCAGCCGGGCTCAAGCCCTCCCGAGCCGGCGGCCGGACGGCAGCGGCTCGACAAATGGCTCTGGTTCGCCCGTGTCGTGAAGACGCGCTCGCTGGCGGCACGCCTTGTTTCCGACGGCCACGTGCGGGTGAACGGCATCCGGAGCGACAGCCCGGCCAAGCCCATCAAGCTCGGCGACATCCTCACCATCGCGCTCGAGCGGCAGGTTCGCGTGCTGCGCGTCGCCGCGCCCGGCCTTCGCCGCGGCCCCTATGATGAGGCGCGCATGCTCTATGCCG
>CAXUMV010000293.1:0-3233 GCA_964252065.1 uncultured Lichenihabitans sp. | reverse complement strand
CGGGGGCGAGGCGGGCGGGCCGTGATGCTTGCGTGGCCTCCCCAAAGAGGCTAGCCCTTTGGCGAACCCCGAACCCCTCGCGCACGGCCGCCGCGGCGCCGTGCTGGGAAGCCGTCATGACCTATGTCGTCGTCGAGAATTGCATCAAGTGCAAGTACATGGATTGCGTGGAAGTCTGCCCGGTGGACTGCTTCTACGAAGGCGAGAACATGCTCGTGATCCATCCCGACGAATGCATCGACTGCGGCGTCTGCGAACCCGAATGTCCGGCCGAGGCGATCAAGCCGGACACCGAGTCGGGCCTCGAGAAATGGCTGTCGCTCAACGCCGAATATGCCAAGAGCTGGCCCAACATCTCGGTCAAGAAGGAGTCTCCGCCCGACGCCAAGAGCTTCGACGGGCAGGCCGGCAAGTTCGATGCGTTCTTCTCGGCCAATGCCGGCACGGGGGACTAACCGCCATCATGCCGAAGAAGGCCCTTCTCCCGCTGTGCGGGAGAAGGGCATCACCTGGGGCCGTCAGCCCTCGATCGGCCGGGCTTCTTCGGGCAGCATGATCGGGATGCCGTCGCGGATGGGATAGGCGAGCTTGGCGGCGCGGGAGACGAGCTCCTGGCGCTGCGCGTCGTAGTCGAGCGAGGTCTTGGTCACGGGGCAGACCAGGATCTCGAGGAGGCGCGGGTTGATGCGGCTCTGCAGGGGCTGCGGCGGCGAGGGGGCGACAGCCAGGCTGCGGCCCTTGTCGTCGGGCTCGGCCATCACTGCAGCGTGGACGGGTCGCCACCGCCTCGCGCGAGTTCGATCTCGGCGATGGCGATCAGCACGTCGGCGCGGGTCTTGAGATCGGCGGCCTCGAGCAGGGCCTGCTTCTCGCGCGGCCCGAAGGGGCTCATCATCGACAGCGCGTTGACCAGCACGTCGTTGGGCGCGTCGTCCACGCCCTCCCAATCGATCGACAGGTTGTGCGCCTCGGCGAAGCTGCGCAGGGTGCGCAGAAGCCCGGCCCGGTCGACATCGCCCTGCTCGTCGCGGACCTCGAGGTCGCCGTCATAGGCCGCGAAATCGACGCGGCACTGCCGGTAGGGCGTCATCACCGTCAGTTCCTCTGCGATGTGATAGCGCGCCACCCCGGTCAGCGTGATCAGGTAGCGGCCATCGCCGGTCTCAGCGAAAGAGGTGATCTTGCCCGCGCAGCCGAGCCCGTGCAGCGTCGGCCCGTTTCGGGCCTCGCCGCCGTCGGGCTGCACCATGCCCACGATCCGGTGCGTGCGCACCGCGTCGTCGATCATCGCCAAGTAGCGCGGCTCAAAGATGTTCAGCGGCATCTGGCCGCGCGGCAGCAGCAGCGCGCCCGGCAGCGGGAACACGGGGATGACGGTCGGCAGCTCCGCCACCGATTTGTACCAAGCGTTCATGCCCAACCAGCCCTGCCTTGCGGCGGCAATCCTAGCGGAACAGGAGCCCCGACAATCTCCGCCTGGCGTAGAGCGTGGCCTTGTCGGTCATGCCCCAGGCGTCGAAGAACTGGAGCAGCTGCTTGCGCGCGCCGTCGTCATCCCAACTGCGGTCGCGCCGGATGATTTCAAGGAGGCAGTCGGCCGCGCCCTGGCGATTGTTCGCCGCATTGAGGGCGAGCGAGAGGTCGAAGCGGGCTTGGTGGTCGTCCGCATCGGCCTCGACACGCCGCTCAAGCTCCCCGGTTTCGCCCAAGCCGGCGCTTTGCTCGGCCAGTTCCACCGCGGCGCGAACCGCCACCACGCTCGGATGGGCGGCGGCGCTTCCGGTCGCGGAGGCCAGCACCGCCTTGGCTTCCTCGAGGGCGCCCGCCTCAAGATGGAGCCTCGCCAGCCCCGCGAGCGCCGGCGCGTTCCCCTCGTCCTGCGTGAGGATGTCGGCGTAGATGGCCTGCGCGGTCTCGGCATCCCCCTCGGCGAGGGCGGCCTCGGCCTCCTCCAGCGCCTCGGCGACGGGATCGCCCACGGGCCCCACCAGGCGCTCGATGAACTGGCGCACCTGGCTCTCGGGCAAGGCACCCACGAACCCGTCGATCGGCTGGCCCTTCTGGAAGGCGATCACGGCCGGGATCGACTGGATGCCGAGCTGGCCCGCGATCTCGGGGTGTTCATCGATGTTCATCTTGACAAGCTTGACCTTGCCGCCCGACCCCGCGACCGCCTTTTCGATCACCGGCCCGAGCTGCTTGCAGGGTCCGCACCAGGGCGCCCAGAAGTCGACCAGCACCGGCTGGCGCATCGACTCGGTCAGCACGTCCTGCCGGAAGGTGGCGGTGGTCACCTCCTTGGCGGCCGCCGCGGCACCCCCGCCCTGACCACCCCCGAGCAGCCCGGCGCCAAGGCTATTCTGCAACGTCATGACGAGACCCTGTGCTCGGCCGGCGATCCCGGCGTTCTGCCGGCGAAGATGGGGCGGCCGGCGGGCGAACGCAACGGTGATCCCTCCGTTGCCGCCGGGCGATCACGGATCCTGGTTGTGCAGCCGCCGCTCCCAATCGAGCGCCTGGCGGACGATCCCGGAGAGGTCGTCATGCCGGGGCTGCCAGCCGAGCCGCTGCCGCACCGCATCGTTGCGGGCCACGATGGCGGCGGGGTCGCCGGGCCGGCGTCCGGACACCTTGACCGGAAAATCGACGCCCGACACGGCCTTGACGACCTCGATCACCTCGCGCACCGAGTAGCCGCGGGCGTAGCCGACGTTGCAGGTCGTGCTGTCCCCGCCCTCGCGCAGGTAGCGCAGCGCGTCGGTGTGGGCGCGCACGAGGTCGGTGACCTGGATGTAGTCGCGCAGACAGGTGCCGTCCGGGGTCGGGTAGTCCGTG
Source organism: uncultured Lichenihabitans sp. (assembly GCA_964252065.1). GTDB lineage: Bacteria > Pseudomonadota > Alphaproteobacteria > Rhizobiales > Beijerinckiaceae > Lichenihabitans. The sequence goes on along the minus strand of CAXUMV010000293.1, from coordinate 398 downwards.
CCGAAGATCTCCATGCCCTTGCGGCGCCCGAGCGCGGCCTGCACCGCGACCTTGATCAGGTGGGTGGCATCCCGGGTGGACTGCCCGGCCCGCCCCTGCGGGTCGGCACCCGCGACGTTGAAGTAGCGCAGCACGACGTAGCGCAGGTCGTGCGCCGCCGCCGTGTCGGCCAGCATCCACTCGACCATCAGCTTGGACCGGCCGTAGGGCGACACGGGCGCGAGCGGCGTGTCCTCCGACACGGCCTCGTTGCCGACATTGCCGTAGACCGCCGCGGTCGACGAGAAGATGAAGTGCTTGATGCCCGTCGCCACCGCGACCGCGATGAGGCTGCGGGCCTTGGCGGTGTTGTTGAGGTAGTAGCCGAGCGGGTCGGCCACGGATTCGGGCACCACGAT
>CAXUMV010000292.1:0-5041 GCA_964252065.1 uncultured Lichenihabitans sp. | reverse complement strand
CGAGGCTCAGCCACACGAGCCCGCCGCCCCAATCGTAGAACGCCTCGGCCGACGGCAGCCGGGCCTCGACCGCCCGCAGCAGCGCGGGGGCGGCCGAGGGCGTCGGGCAGACGCGCCAGACGATCCGCGTCGGGTCGCCGACCAGCCCGTGCACCCCGGCGATCTCGTCCCAGAGCGTCGTGCTCTCGAGGTGCCCGAGCCGTTCGGCCGTGCCGAACAGGGTCTGCAGCGCCTCCGCGCGATAGTCGACCGAGGGACGGGGGCCTTCGAGGCGCAGCACCGTCACGGCGCTCCCCGCCGCGGCCAGGGCCGGCACGGCGGAGCGCACAGCGACGGAGCCGGGCAGATGGGCGGCCGCCGACACCTCGTGCGGCGAGTTCAGCGCGGTCGCGAGCGCGGCGATCGCGGCCACGTCGGCGAGCCCGGGCAGCACGAGGCTGCAGGTGGTCTCGGGCCGCGGCAGCACCTTGACGCTGATCTCGGTCAGCACCGAGAGCGTGCCGAAGGCGCCCGCCTGCAGCTTGCACATGTCGTAGCCGGTCACGTTCTTGACGACGCGCCCGCCGGCCTTCCACACCTCGCCCCGCCCGTTGACGGCCGAGAAGCCGAGGAAGTGGTCGCGCGCCGCCCCGGCCCGGACCCGGCGCGGGCCGGCGAGGTTGCAGGCGATCGTCCCGCCCAGCGTAGGCTCGCCGGCCGACCCCAGCAGCCCGCGCCAGTCGGGCGGCTCGAAGGCGAGCATCTGCCCCTCGGCCTGCAGTTGCGCCTGAAGGACCGCCATCGGGGTCGCGGGCCGGGCGGTCAGCACCAGCTCGGAAGGCTCGTAGTCCACGACGCCGGCAAACGCTCCGAGGTCGAGGCGATGGTCGGCCGCGGCCGGGCGGCCGAGGGCGCGCTTGCTGCCGCCGGCCACGATCTCGAGCGTCTGGCCCGCGTCGAACGCCGCGGCCACGGCGCCGGCGAGCTCGGTGATGTCGGTCGGGCGCAGCGCCGTCACGGCCTCAGAACCGGGGCAGCTCGGGGAAGCGCGTCTGCCCCCCGTGCACGTGGACGCGGCCGAGCTCGGCGCAGCGGCAGAGCTGGGGGAACACCTTGCCGGGATTCAGCAGGTTCTGCGGGTCGAAGGCGCATTTGAGGCGCTGCTGCTGGTCGAGGTCGACCTCGTCGAACATGGCGTCCATGAGGTCGCGCTTCTCGACCCCCACCCCGTGCTCGCCGGTCAGCACGCCGCCGACCTCGACGCAGAGCCGCAGGATGTCGTTGCCGAACGCCTCGGCCCGCTCGAGCTCGCCGGGCGTGTTGGCATCGTAGAGGATCAACGGGTGGAGGTTGCCGTCGCCCGCGTGGAACACGTTGGCGACCCGCAGGCCGTAGAGCGCCTCCATCTGCCGCATGCGGGCCAGGACGTCGCCGAGCCGCTTGCGGGGGATCGTGCCGTCCATGCAGTAGTAGTCGGGAGAGATGCGCCCCACGGCCGGGAAGGCGGCCTTGCGCCCGGCCCAGAACAGCAGGCGCTCCTCCTCCGAGCGGCTGATCCGGCAGGTGGTGGCCCCGAACCGCATCGCGATGCCCTCCACGGCCTCGATCAGGTGGTCGACCTCGGCCGAGCACCCGTCGAGCTCGACGATCAGCAGCGCCTCGGCATCGAGCGGGTAGCCGGCATGGACGAACGCCTCGGCGGCCTCGGTCGCGAGCCGGTCCATCATCTCCATGCCGCCCGGGATGATGCCGGCCCCGATGACGGCGGCGACGCAATCGCCCGCGCCCTCGACGCTCGGGAAGCCGATGAGCAGCGCCCGCGCGCCGGGCGGCTTGGGCAGGATGCGGACCGTGACCTCCGTCACGACCCCGAGCAGCCCTTCGGAGCCCACCAGCACGCCGAGGAGGTCGTAGTCGCCGGCATCGAAATGCTTGCCGCCGAGCCGGACGACCGTCTCCGGCTCCGGGATGCCGAGGCCGGCCACCAGCCGGACGACCTCGCCCTCCATGGTCACGAACTCGACCCCGATCACGTTGTTGGTGGTCAGCCCGTATTTGAGGCAGTGCACGCCCCCGGAGTTCTCGGCGACGTTGCCCCCGATGGTGCAGGCGATCTGGCTCGAGGGGTCGGGGGCGTAGTAGAACCCTTGGCCCTGCACCGCGTGGGTGATGCCGAGGTTGGTGACGCCGGGCTGCACCACGACGCAGCGGTTCGGGATATCGATGTCGAGGATGCGCTTGAACTTGCCGAGGCCCAGCAGCACGCCGTCGGCGAGCGGCAGGGCGCCGCCCGACAGCGAGGTGCCGGCGCCGCGCGGCACGACCTTGATGCCGGCCGCATGGCAGTAGCGCAGCACCGCCACGACCTCGGCCGTCGTCTCGGGCAGGGCCACCACCATGGGCAGCGTGCGGTAGGCGGTCAGGCCGTCGCTCTCGTAGGCGCGGCGCTCGAGCTCGTCCGCGATGATCCCCTCGCCGGGCAGGATGGCCCTGAGGCCGGCGACGATTTCGGCGCGGCGCGCCAGCACGGCATCGTCGGGCAATGGCATGCGCAACATGGCGTCCTCCCCCGCCGGCCATGCGGCCGGCCATCGGCATTGTAGGATTGTTTCTCCGGCCGATGCTCTGCGGCATCGTTGGCCGTCCACTTCGCCGTTATGGCGCGATCAGGACGGCACGGAAATCGTTGACGTTGGTGCGCGTCGGCCCCGTGACGACAAGGTCGCCGAGAGCCGCGAAGAAACCGTAGCCGTCGTTGTCGGCCAGGCGCCCGCGGGCGTCGAGATGCAGGGCGGCCGCCCTGGCGAGCGTGTCGGGCGAAAGCCGCGCGCCGGCGTTGTCCTCGGTGCCGTCGATGCCGTCCGTATCGCACGCGAGCGCGTGGATGCCGGGATGGCCGTCCAGCGCCACCGCGAGCCCGAGCAGGAACTCGGCGTTGCGGCCGCCCCTGCCCTTCCCGCGCACCGTGACGGTGGTCTCGCCGCCTGAAATTAGGACGCAGGGCGGCCCGGCGGGCTGTCCGTGCCGCGCGCATTGGCGGGCCATGCCGGCCATGACCCGGGCCACCTCGGCGGCCTCGCCCTCGATGGCGTTGCCCAGGATCAGCGGGGTCACGCCGGCCTTGCGGGCCACCGCGGCGGCGGCCTCGAGCGCGTCCTGGGGGGTCGCGATCATCACGATCCGGGACCGTTCGAAGGCCGGATCGCCGGGTTTTGGGGTTTCGGCCTCGGGCCGCGCCAGCCGGCGCGCGACGGCCGGCGGGGGCACGATCCCGTGGCGCGACAGCACGGCGCGAGCGTCGGCCAGGGTCGAGGGATCGGGCACCGTGGGGCCGGAGGCGATCACGGAGGGGTCGTCGCCGGGCACATCGGAGATCAGCAGCGTCACGAGGGCCGCCGGGGCGGCCGCGGCGGCGAGGCGCCCGCCCTTGATGGCGGAGAGGTGCTTGCGCACGCCGTTCATCTCCCCGATGGCGGCTCCGCTCCGCAACAGGGCGCGGCCGACCGCCTGCTTGTCGGCGAGGGTGATCCCCTCGGCGGGCAGGGCCAGCAGCGCGGAGCCGCCGCCCGAGACGAGGCACAGCACGAGGTCGTCCGGGTTCAGGTCGCGCACGGCGGCGAGCATCCGGCCCGCGGCGGCCTGCCCGGCCGCATCCGGCACCGGGTGGCCGGCCTCGACGACCTCGATCCGCGCCAGAGGCCCGACGCCGTGGCCGTAGCGGGTCACCACGAGGCCCGACAGCGGCCGGTCAGCCGGCCAGTGCGCCTCGACCGCGGCCGCCATGGAGGCGGCCGCCTTGCCGGCCCCGATCACCACGGTGCGGCCGGCCGGCGGCGCCGGCAGGTGCGGCGGCACGCAGATCTCCGGCGCGGCCGCATCCACGGCGGCCTGGAACATCGCCAGCAGCAGCGCTCGTTCGGGTGTCGGCATCGCGGGCCCTCCTTCCCTCCTGGCGATCCTAGGCAGGCTCCGCCGCAACGAAGGAGGATGCCCGCGCGAGGGCCGCATCGGTCCGGGCGAGGGCGAGGTAGAGCTCCCGCAGGCGCCTCGCCAGGGGACCCGGCCGGCCCGGCCCGATCGGCGTGCCGTCTAGTTCCACGACCGGGATCACGATGGTGGAGGCGCTGGTGAAGAAGACCTCGGCGGCCCGGCACGCCTCCTCGACCGAAAAGGCGCGTTCCTCGAGCGCCAGCCCATGCTCCTGCGCGAGGCGCAGCACGGCCTGCCGGGTAATACCGGCGAGGATCGCGGTCGATAGCGGACGGGTGACGATCGACCCCTCGGCCGTGATGATGAAGGCCGTCGAGGAGGCGCCCTCCGTGACGGTGCCGTCCTCGACCATGAAGGCCTCCGCGGCGCCCGCCTCGGCGGCCTGGCGCTTGGCCAGGACCTGCGCCAGCAGCCCGGTCGACTTGATGTCCCGCCGCTGCCAGCGGAGGTCGGGCACCGTGACGACGCGGGCGCCGGTCGAAGCCAGGGGCGAGTCGGCGATGCGCCTGGCCTGGGTGAACATCACGGTCGTGGGCGCCAGCGAGGCCGCGTAGTGGAAGTCCCGCTCGGCGACGCCGCGCGTCACCTGCAGGTAGACGACCCCCTCGTCCAGGGCGTTGCGGCGCACGAGTTCTCCCTGGAAGCGGGTCCACTGCGCCTCGCCGTAGGGATTGCCGATGCCGATCGCGGCCAGCGACCGGTCGAGCCGGGCGAGGTGCGCGGCGTTGTCGACGAGCCCGCCCTCCAGCACGGCGCTGACCTCGTAGATGCCGTCGGCGAACAGGAAGCCCCGGTCCATGACGGGGATGCGGGCCTCGTCGGCGGGCATGAAGGCGCCGTTGAGAAAGACGATCCGGTCCATGATGCGGGTCCTCAGGGGCTCCGGCGCCTCGTCGGCGACGCAGGCTCCCTCCTTTGCCGAATGGTCCGCGCGTCCGTCAACGCGTCGGAACCCGCTAACCCGAGGGATCCAGGACGAAGAGCGGCGTCCCGGCCGCGACCGACGTGCCGTTGTCGACCAGGATCCGGGTGATCCGCCCGGCGATGTCCGCCTCGACCGGGTTCAGCATTT
>CAXUMV010000291.1:0-5044 GCA_964252065.1 uncultured Lichenihabitans sp. | reverse complement strand
GTCGAAGCCCTGTTCGCCGGCATCCGCGACCGCTTCGGCCGCCTCGACCTGCTGTTCAACAATGCCGGCACCAACGCCCCCCCCGTGCCCCTCGAGGATCTCACCGTCGAGCAGTGGAAGGCGGTGATCGACACCAACGTGACCGGCGTGTTCCTCTGCACCCGGGAGGCTTTCCGGCTGATGAAGGCGCAGACCCCGCAGGGCGGCCGCATCATCAACAACGGGTCGATCTCGGCTCACGTGCCGCGGCCCAACTCGGCGCCCTATACGGCCTCCAAGCACGCCGTGGCGGGCCTCACCAAGGCGACCTCGCTCGACGGCCGCAAGTACAACATCGCCTGCGGGCAGATCGACATCGGCAACACCGAGACGCCCATGGCGGCGCAGATGAAGAAGGGCGTGCTGCAGGCGGACCTGTCGACCCGCGTCGAGCCGACCTTCGACGTGCGCCACGTGGCCGAGGCCGTGGTGACGATGGCCGGCCTGCCGCTCGAGGCCAACGTGCAGTCGATGACGATCATGGCGACCGCCATGCCGTTTGTCGGGCGCGGGTGAGGCTCCCCTCAACGGGCGTGATCATACCGCGCTGCATGAGGGGAACCGGCGTCGGACCCCCGTGTCGTCTTCGCGAGCGCAGCGAAGCGATCCATGGTCGGGCGTCTCCACCGCGGCCTCGATCGCCGCGGCGCTGACGCGCCTTGCGATGACGAGAGGACCCCTCATCCGGCCTTCGGCCACCTTCTCCCCGGAGGGGCGAAGGGGCTTAGCCGGGAGGGGTTGCGGGGCTGACCGGGGAAGAGCGACTACGGCGACCGGACGGCGGCGTCAGTTCGTCGGCGACAGCTGCTGGGGGTCGATGCGCGCCTCGGTGGCGGCGCCCACCGTGTCGATGCCGTAGACGTCGTCGCGGAAGTTGGCGACGCCGTCGCCGTTCGCCCAGCCGGTCATGTACACCCAGGCGACCGGCACCGGCCGGGCGAGCTTGATCTCCTCATGCTCGCCCTCGGCGATCTTGTCCTCGATCCCGGCCGCGCTCCACAGGCCGTCGGGCGCGCCCAGGCTGTCCTTGAGCAGCCACGCCGCAAGATCGTTGACGCCCTGCACGCGCACGCAGCCGTGGCTGAGGAAGCGGTCGTCGCCCCCGAACAGGCGCTTGCCGGGCGTGTCGTGCATGTAGACCGCGAACTTGTTGGGCATGTTGACCCGGATGGAGCCGAGCGAGTTCGCCTTGCCGCTGTCCTGGCGCAGCGTGTAGTTGGTGGCCCGCTGCGAGGTCCAGTCGATGGCGCCGGGGTCGACTATGGCGCCGGTGTTGTCGAGGATGCGGATGCGCTGCCGGGCGAGGTAGCCCGGGTCCTTCTGCATCTTGGGGATGATCTCGTTCTTGATGATCGAGACGGGCACGGTCCAGGTCGGGTTGATGTTGATCCCGACCACCTTGGCGTCGACCTCGGGGGAGGCGTGTTCGGGATCGCCCACGATGGCGACGTAGCGGCGCACCACCTGCCCGTTCTCCACCGCCTCGACCGAGGCCGAGGGCAGGTTCACGGCGACGTAGCGGTCGCCGAAGTTGAACTGCCGTCCGGCCAGCCGTTGGGCGCTCGAGGCGAGCTCGGTGAAGCGCACGCGGGCCGGCACGTTCATGGCCTTCAGCGTGGCGCCCGCCACGATCCCCGTGTCGCGCAGACCGTGGCGAAGCTGGAACCGCTTGACGGCCGCCGTGAGGTCGGGCGTCCAGCGCGCGTCGAACAGGCTCGGCGCGTCCTCGGCCGTGACCTTGCCCTCCACGCCGCCGCCGGGCGGCGTGAGATCGCCCTCGATGGCGAGGCGCAGCCGCAGGGTCGCGACCCCGGACCCCTTGGCGCCGGGCGACAGCGGCCCTCGGATCGTCGGCCAGCCGCCGGCATCCGCGATGGCCGCATAGCGCTCCGACGCCTTGGCCGTCGCAAAGAACGTCTCAGGGGTGAGCGAGGGATTGGGGTCCGTGGACAGCGCGGTCTCGCGCGGGGGCGCCGGAGGGGCGGCCTTGCGCTTGATCTTGGCCGCTTCCTTGACCTCGGGGGTCGCGGGCGAGGAGGCGGCCGGGGCGGGAGCGGTCGAGATGACCGGCGCCGCGGCCGGCGGGGGAGGCGGGATCAGGGCGCCGGTCGTCGGCGCCGGCGGGGCGGCCGGGGCCGGCGCGGCGGCCGGGACTGGAGGCGCCGCCTCGGCCGGGCCGGGCGCGGTCGCCTTCGGCAGGACGACCGCCGGGGCCGCCGCCGGCGGCACCGCGGGGACCGGGGCCGCGGACTGAGCCGAGGCGGCCATCGGCGTCCAGAACCCCGCCGCCAGAGTAGCGAGCCCGGCGATGGCCATGAGGGTCGCGCTGCGCTGAACCATCGTCGTGCTGCTGTCCTGTCGTCCGGCCGACTCAGCGGTCGGCACTGTCCCGTCTCGAAAGCGGTACCAGGGCCGGTCGCCGCGGGTTGGCTCGAACGGCGGCTTTTTTGTGGAGCCCTGCCGAAAGCGCGGCGGTGTGGCTATTGCGCCGGGGTGGCGGGCTTGGGTGCGTCGGGTGCCGGCGTCGTCGAGGTGGCCGGGGCCGCGGGGGTCGCGGGCGCGGCGTCGCCGGCCGGCGGCAGGTCGGTCACCTTCAGCTGGCTGAACTTCCAGGTGTCGACCTGATCCTTCTCCGACTGCGCCCGCATGCCGATCTGGCCGCCCCCCTCGGGGATCTGGCCCTTGACGCTCGCGAACTTGGCCCCGTTGATCATCGCCGTGATGGTGTCACCGCGCGTCTCCACCTGGAGCATGTTGGTCGACCCGGCATCGCGCTTGATGTTGGTGTCCTGCCGCCAGGCGATGACGTCGATCCACTTGCCGCCGACCTTGCGGGTGATCTCCGCGTAGCCGCTCGGGGTGACCATGAACATATAGTAGTTGTCGTAGTCCTTGGCCCAGAAGATCGGGCCGGCCATGGTGTTGTCCGAGTTGGCCACCACGTTCGGCATGCGGACATTGAGGCAGAGGTCGGCGTCGGAGAACAGCACGCCCTTGTAGATGAGAAGGTTCGAGATATCCGGCTGGGCCTTGACCTTGACCTTGCCGTCCTCGACCTGGACGTCCGGCGAGTCGAGCCCCCAGCTCGCATCGACCTCGCGGAAATTGTCGCTGAACAGCGTCTTGGCGCCCTGGCAGGCCGAAGCGGGCACGGCCGCCGTCATCAGGGCGACCACGAGACCAGCGTGCAAGCGCGTCATGCCGAAACTCCTTAAAGCGCGGAATCGCGCCGACCGTCCTGCCGAACGCCCGAGGGGCCGCTCGAGTCGCATTTTGCCATCCTTATACGCGTGCGGTCGTCGCGCGGCTGTGGCCGATGGGCCACGGCGGCCCGGCCCGGCACGCCCCCGCGCGCTTCCGCTGCGGCGCGGAATCTGCGACAGGAGGGCGCCATGACCCGCGCCGCTCCCCGCACCATCATGATCTCGGGCGCCTCGAGCGGGATCGGGGCGGCGCTGGCCCGTCGGCTGGCCGGGCGCCCCGGCGTCCATCTCGGCCTCCTCGGGCGCAACGCCGACCGGCTCGAGGCGGTGGCCGCGGACTGCCGGGCGGCGGGCGCCGCGACGACGCTGGCGTCCCTCGACATGCGCGACCGCGCGGGGCTCGCGGCCTGGCTCGAAGCCTTCGACGCGGAGCGGCCGGTCGATCTCGTGGTCGCCAACGCCGGCATCGCGGCGAGCTCGCTGCCGGGCGGCCATCCCGAGCAGGCGGAGCATGTCTACGAGGTGCTCGAGGTCAATCTCTGGGGTGCCCTCAACCTCGTGCTGCCGCTGGTGCCGCGCATGCGCGCCCGCCGGGCCGGGCAGATCGCGCTGATGAGCTCGCTGTCCGCCTTCGCGCCGCTGGCGGGCGCGGAGGCCTACAGCGCCAGCAAGGCGGCGCTGCTCACCTACGGCCTTGCGCTGCGCCAGCAGCTCGCCCCGGACGGGGTGGGCGTGAGCGTGATCTGCCCGGGGTTCGTGACCTCGCCGATGTCCGAGCTCTTCCGGGGCGCCAAGCCCCTCGAGATGTCCGCGGAGGCGGCGGCCGGGCACATCGAGCGTGGGCTCGCGCGAGACGCGCGCCTTATCGCCTTTCCGGGCCCCGTGGCGCTCGCGGCCCGGCTCAGCGCCTTCGTGCCGGAGGTGGCGCTGCGGCCCGCCATGCGGTTCTTCCGGTTCTAGAGGGGGCGCTCGTAGACCCGGAACGTCCGGGTCAGGCGCGCCGGCAGGCCGGCCACCATGTTGAGGAACACGGTGTTGGTCTCGAGGATCCAGCTGATCTCCATCTCGGCCGCTCCCGCGTCCTTGGCCTGAAGCATGGCTTCGGCCATCAGCCGGTTGGCGGCCAGCGTGCCGAGCCGCGTGCGGTGCCAGGCCTTCTTGAGGCCGAACATCGGCACCCGGGTCATGCGCGTGCCCCGGCCGTGGATGCGCCAGAGCATGCGGCTCCAGCCGAACGGCAGCATGCGCCCGCCCAGACCCTGCAGCGCCTCGTTGGTGTCGGGGATCTGGGTCAGGAGCGCGATCGGCTCCTCCCCGTGATAGGCCACCCGCAGCCAGGAGAGGTGCGAGGTCGGCAGGGTCAGGCGCGCGATCATGCCGCCCTCGGCGGCGCTGACCGGGATGGAGCCCCAGTTCTCCGCCCAGATGTCGTTGTACATGCCGTTGAGAAGACGCGTGCGCGACGCCCAGCTCAGCGGCGTCACGCCCTCGGTGCGGATCGCCGCGGCGCCCGGGATGCGCGCGGCGGCCCGCGCCACCCGGGCCGGGAAGTCGGTGTCGGCCAGCCGCACGACCCAGGACTGCACGTCCATGGCCTTGGTGAAGCCCATCGCCTCGACATGGGCGGCGTACCAGGGCGGGGCGTGATTGGTGTGGACCACGTGCGGCTCGTCGAACCCCGCGACCAGCAGGCCCGTCTCGTGGTTGATCGTGAGGCTGAAAGGCCCCGTGACCCGCCCGAGCCCGCGCTGCCGCAGGAACCCGAAGGCGGCCTGGAACAGCGCCTGGGTCACCGCAGGGTC
>CAXUMV010000290.1:0-5045 GCA_964252065.1 uncultured Lichenihabitans sp. | reverse complement strand
GGACGAAGTTCGAGCCCTCCGACCAGCTCGCCCGGCCCCATGCCGCGGTGGGCGTGAACGTCGTCGTGGCCGACACCGACGCCGCCGCCCGGCGCCTGTTCACCTCCCAGCAGCAGGCCTTCGTCAACATGCTGCGCGGCACCCGCGGCAAGCTGCTGCCGCCCATCGACGACATCGAGGCCTACTGGACGCCGGCCGAGAAGGCGCAGGCCTCCGGCATGCTGGCCTGCACGGTGGTGGGCTCGCCCGAGACGGTGCGGCGCGGGCTGGACGCGCTGATCGCCCGGACGGGCGCCGACGAGCTGATGGTCGCCGCCGCGGTCCACGATCACGAGGCGCGGCTCAAATCCTATGCGCTGCTCGCGGAGCTTCAGCCGGTGCTCGGCCGGGAACGCGTCGCGGCGTAGGAAAGCTGGACGCCGCTATCGCTTCTGCAGGACGAAGGTGCTCGAGATCGCGTCCGCATGCATGCCGATCAGATGGTCGTTGCGCACTTCGAGCGGGACCATGCCGCAATGGTCGGCCAAGGTGAGAATCGCGCGCTGGGGCACGAAGTGCATTTCCATTTCCCGCCGCTGTGCGACTTTGGCCCAGTAGGTCTCCTGATCGAACGAATAATTCCGGTGGTAGGTCGGCACTTGGAAAACTGCGAGGCCGTTGGAATTGAGCCCGCGGAAGGCGCGCTCGAGAATGTCCATGATGACGGGCGGCGGGTTGTGCTGGAGCACGATGATCGAGACGAAGAAGTCGAAGCCGGTGAGGGAGGCGAGGTCGCTGCGCTGCTCGACAAGATGGAAGGTGACGTTGCCGATCCCCTGCTTGTCGACATAGCCGCGCGCCGCTTCGAGGTGCGAGGTCGAGATGTCGTAGGCGTGAACGTGTCCGAATTCCTTGGCGAGCCAATGCGTGACGCGGCCGACCCCGCAGCCGTACTCGACGGCGACCGGAAATTCGGAGAATTGGCGGCCGGCGCGATGCACGAAGGCCTGGATGTAGCCGATATCGCCGCGCCCGCCTTGATAGAAGGCCCTCACCTGGTCCGGCGTCAGGTTGCGGTCGGCCCGCAGATTGTCGTCCGTGATGACCGACCAAAGCGCATCCGTCTCGCCGAGCCCGCGCCAGACCTGTGAGGTGTGAGCCCAGATCCGGTCGATGGCCTCAGGGCCGAGCCGCGTCTCGACGGCGTTGCCCACTTCGAAATTCAGCGGCATGAAACCCGGCAAGCCGTTCGGGCTCCTGTTGTTTAACTCAGCCGAGTGCACGAAGGTGGCCACGACCGCAGCCAGGTCGGTGTCCGCCAAAGCTTTCCGGTGATGCTCGATTTCCTCCGCCCGAGGAGTTCGGCCCAGAATGCCGCGATAGAGCGCGGCAATGATGGTCTCTTCGGCGATCGACCGGCGATCGTCTGATCTTGAAAGCGCCATCGATGTCTCGTTCTTCGGTTTCGCCGCTTTGTCGGCGGTGCCGGCGCCGCACCGGACCGACAGTCAAGGTAGAGCCGGTTGGTGGTTTAGAAAAGCCTTCATGCCGAGCTGTCCCGCTCCGGCTGCAGCGCAGCGAAAATGCGGTCGGGCGCGAGCGGGAGGCTGGTGAAGCGCACGCCGGTGGCGTCCCGCACCGCGTTCGCGAGCGCCGCCGCCACGGGGTTGAACGGGCTCTCGCTCATCGATTTGGCGCCGAGCGGCCCCAGGCTGTCGCGGGTGTCGGCGAAGATCACCTGCGTCGCCGGCACGTCCGCGAAGGCCGGGATGTGGTAGTTGCGGAAGGTGGCGGTGGTGACGCGGCCCTGCCCGTCGACCGACATGTCCTCGTAGAGGGCGCCGCCGAGCGCCTGGGCGACGCCCCCCTCCACCTGCCCGCGGCACTGCATCGGGTTGATCACGACCCCGGCATCGGCGGCCTGCACGCTTTTCAGGATGCGGATCTCGCCCGTCTGCCGGTTTACGGCCACCCGGAAGCCGTGCACGTTGAAGGCGACCGAGCGCGGCGTGCCGTCGAAGGAGGCCTTCGCCACCGTGTCCCCGCCCGCCTGCAGCTGGGCCGCGAGCGCGGTGGCGGCCCGCAGCGCCGCCTGGCCGGCGACCACGATGCCGGTCGATCCGTAGGCGCCCGTGTCGTGCTCCACCGCATCGGTGTCCGACTGGACGACGTCGATCACGTCGGCCGTCGTGCCGAGCGCGGTCGCCGCGATCTGGGCGAGCGCCGTGGTCGAGCCGTTGCCGAACTCGGCCGTGCCGACCGCGAGCGTGAAGCGGCCGTCGGCCTTGCGTTCGATGCGGCAGTCGGAGAAGTGCCCGCGGGGCGGGATGGTGTCGATCATGGCGAGCGCGAGGCCCTGGCCGAGGGCCCACATCGGCCCGGTGGGGGCGGGCAGCCCGGCCGGGTCGGCCAGGGCGGCCTCGACGGCATCCAGGCATTGGTCGAGACCGTAGCTGCCGTACGCGACGTCGTGCTTGTCGGCGCTGACCGAGATCATGGGGTCGCCCGGGCGGATCATGTTGAGGCGGCGGAACGCGACCGGGTCGTGGCCGAGCGTCCGGGCGAGCTCGTCGATGGCGGACTCGACCGCGAAGACGACCTGACTGAGCCCGTAGCCGCGGAAGGCGCCGGCCGGCACGGTGTTGGTGTAGACGACCGCCCCGTCCACCGTCTTGTTGGGGCAGCGATAGACCGCGATCGACTCGCCGCAGCCGTGATGCAGGACCCCGGCGCCGTGATTGCCATAGGCGCCCGTGTTCGACAGCACGTCGATCTGCATGGCCGTGAGGCGGCCCGCCGCCGAGGCGCCGAGCTTGACCGCGATGCGCATGGCATGGCGGCTGGTCGCGCCCACGAACTGCTCGTTGCGGGTGAATTCGAGCTTGGCCGGACGCCCGGTCCGCAGCACCGCGAGGGCCACGACGTCCTCGACCAGCATCTCCTGCTTGCCGCCGAACCCGCCGCCCACCCGCTCGCAATAGACCCGGACCGCCTCGGGCGGCAGGTCGAACAGCTTGCAGAGCGCACGCCGGGTCAGGAACGGGACCTGCGTGCTGGTGCGGATGACGAGCCGCCCCGCGGCGTCGCGCCAGCCGAGCGCCGCGTGGGTCTCGAGATGGGCGTGCTGCAGCCGCTGGATGTGGAAGGTGCCGGCATAGACGAGGTCGGCCTCCGCAAAGCCCGCCGCCGTGTCGCCGATCCGGCCCGTGACCGTCGCCAGGACGTTGGAGGGCGCCGCCGGCACGCTCACGTCGGGTTCCGCCAGCCCGGTCGGGGCGGGATGGAGCAGCGGCGCGCCGGGACGCCTCGCCTCCTCGGGGTCGAACACCGCCGGCAGTACCTCGTAGGCGACGGCGAGGCGCCGGCAGCCCTCCTCGGCGGCGGCTTCGGTTTCGGCCACCACGGCCGCGACCCGCTGGCCGATGAAGCGCATCGTGTCGTCGAACAGGCGCGTGTCGGCGGGATCGTCGCCGTCGAGCTCGTGCCGCCCCGTCGAGTAGCGCGTCGCCGGCCCGTCCTCGTGGGTGAACACCGCTAGCACGCCGGGGACCGCGAGCGCGGCGCTGCGGTCGATGGCCCGGACCCGGGCATGGGCATGGGGCGAGCGCACGAGCTTGATGTGGGTCAGCCCATCCAACCCGATGTCAAGCGTGAAGCGGACGCCGCCCGTCACCACGCCGTGCGCCGCAGGCGCGGCGACCGAGGCGCCGGCCGCCCCGATCTGCCGATGCTCGGTGCCCGCGAACGCGTCCGCGATCGCCCGGTAGCCCGTGCAGCGGCAGAGATTGCCCTTGAGCGCCGTCGCAAGGTCGGCCTTCTGGCCCTGGTCGAGATGGGCGGCGGTCATGATCATGCCCGCGGTGCAGAAGCCGCACTGGAAGGCCTGGCAGGCGAGGAAGGCCTGCTGCATGGGGTGCAGGACGCCGGCGCCGGGTGCGAGGCCCTCGATGGTCGTGACGCTGCGCCCCGCCGCGCGGTAGGCGGGGACGATGCAGCTGTGCACGGGCTCGCCGTCGAGCGCCACCGTGCAGGCCCCGCAGTCGCCGGCGTCGCACCCCTTCTTGACCCCGAACCAGCCGAGATCGCGCAGGAAGGTGCGCAGGCACTGGCCCGGGCGCGGCACCTGGTCGAACGGCCGGCCGTTGACCGTGACCGTCATGGGCGGGCTCCGCCGGCCAGCTCGCCCAGGATCTCGGCCGCGAGCACGCCCGTGACGTGGCGCCGCCAGTCCGGCCGGCCGTGGACGTCGTCGTGCCAGTCCTGCGGCCCGATGGCGGCGTCGATGGCGGCCTGCAGCGCCGAGGGGGCCGGGGGCGCCGCGAAGGCGAGCCGGTAGGGGCGGGGGGTCGCGGCCGTCACGGTCAGGGCGAAGGCGCTGTCGGCCCGCAGGGTGCCGATCAGCAGCGCCCCCGAGCGGCCGAGCGGGCTGAGCGAGATTTGCCGCACGGCGCCGCGCCGGCGCAGCGCCTCCGTGGGCAGGGTGACGGACCGCAGCACCTCGCCGGGCCGCAGCGCGGTGCGGCGGTCGCCGGTGACGAAACCGACGGCCGGCACGGTCCGTTCGGTGCCGTCCGGCGCCCAGATCAGGCATTCGCCCTCGAGCGCGGCGGTGAGCGCCGTCATGGGCCCCGCCGGCAAGGCGAGGCACATGTTGCCCCCGACGGTGGCGACCGTCCAGACCTTGAAGGAGCCGACCAGCGCGTGGCAGCAGGGGTCGATCACGGCCGCCGCGGTCCAGTCCGGCGGCGCGCCGGCCCAGCGCTGCAGCTGCGCGACCGTGCAGGTCGCGGCCAG
Source organism: uncultured Lichenihabitans sp. (assembly GCA_964252065.1). Lineage (GTDB taxonomy): Bacteria > Pseudomonadota > Alphaproteobacteria > Rhizobiales > Beijerinckiaceae > Lichenihabitans. The sequence goes on along the minus strand of CAXUMV010000290.1, from coordinate 272 downwards.
CTCCAGCCCGCGGGGCGTCACGGCGATCGGCGGCCAGCCGAAGCCGGTGAGGTCGAGCAACCGGTCAAGGTGGGGCTGCGGCTCGGAGAACAGCCAGCTGCCGCCCGCGAGCCACGCGTCGCCCGGCCGCCAGCCCGCCAGGGTCTCGCGCGTCGGGGCGGCGATGATCGTCTCGATGGTGTGGAGGTCCAAGGGGCCAAGCGTCTCCGATCGATCAGAGGCCGTACGATGCCGGGTTCCGATGCAAACCTGCCGGCTGCCCCTTCGCCCCG
>CAXUMV010000289.1:0-5070 GCA_964252065.1 uncultured Lichenihabitans sp. | reverse complement strand
CGAAAACAGGGGTTCGATTCCCCTTGGGCGCGCCAACCATATCAGCCTATTAGCTGAATTTAGCGGTTCTAGTGTCCTGCTTGTGTCCGGTGTGCCTGTCTGGACAGCCCTGGACATAGCTGTACGATCGGTTGCAAAAGCTGTTCGCTGGTAGCCGGGGTAATACGATGCGAGGTGGCAGGTCGCAGCTCGAGTCCGAAATTGTCCTTGCCGAGTTCGACTTGCTAACATCGGAGGCAAGAGAGATCGTAAGCCGTGTGGGCAAAGCGCACGGCGAAGGTCCTGACGCCGATCAGCATCTCGCGCGAGCCCTTTGGGATCACAATCGTGAGGGTTTCGAGGACGTAATCAATGCGGTTAGCGCCCCTGAAGGCGACAATCAGGCCGCTCAAGGAAACACGCTGACGGAGCAAGGATCGGCGGCAATCATTGACTATATCGATCGCGCTTATGCCTTGGACGATGAGCTTGCAGAGCTCGATGATTCCGATCTTAAGGCTCGGTATCAGGCGTTTTTTGAACAAAGACGAAAATCAGTTAGAGCAATTCGGAAGAAAAGGGGAGAGTCGTTCGATAAGTTTGCCTTCTTTAATCTGCCCGAGGCGACGGCGAACATAGAAGAGTGGATTGCACGTCGTTTTTGGACTGCGGAAGAAGCCGTTGCCATCAGCCTTGGTAAAGACCCGAGACGGGTAAACGCCACGTCGCTGGCCGATGTCTCTCCGGACAGCATAGTCGCTCAGGAGTTTCGCCGCCGACTGGATTTAGTTGTGAGAAGCGTCGACGCTCAACAACTTAAAGCTCGCATCTCCCCTGAGAGTTTCGTCGATTGGGCCAAGAACCACGACAACGCCACTTACTCTCAGGCAATAGTTTTACTAATCTCTAAACCCAAGTCTACAGAGCAACATCTTAATACAACACACAAGTTATATTCTATTCTGCTGGTTGTGTTAGCGGAACACTATAATTTAGATATTAGAACTGGTGAGCTCGATAAGGCCACTCTCGCGGATGCGACGAAGAAGCTTGGGCTGAGCGTCACTCCCAAAACGATCGACGGTCACGTTCGGAAAGCGTGTGAGTGGGCTCGCGAAAGGCTCGAAAAAAGCGATCTGATGAAGTGGCCAACCCAGCCTAAGCGGTAATTTCCACCCGTCGGGACTTTTTTCCGGAAGAACTCAGGAAGAACCTCGGTGTCAACGAACACGGAGGTCTGATTGAACTACTACCCCCAACTTCCAGAAATCGGCTTCATTCGAACTAAGCGTCTGATCGGTCCTGACGGGATTTTTCCAGTCAGCCGCGCTCACCTGCATGAGCTCGTGAAGCGCGGAGTCTTTCCAGCGCCGGTGCCGCTTTACCCCGGCAGCAAGATCGTCGGATTTAGAGTCGAGGCGGTGCGCGAGTTCCTCGAGCGCTCGGCCGCGAACAGCTCGTCTTTGAACAACCGCCGCTAACGGCCGCACTCAGCGTGCCGCCGGTCAGGGCGGCACGCACCCAACCTTTTAGACAAATGTCCAAACCACACGAGAGAGACTGATGACTGACGATGATGATCTTCCCGACCAATCGGGCCCCGATATTACGGAATGGATGCGGCGCCTCGAGGCAGACCCAGCGAAGGCGCTCAACGACTTCAGCGACGAACTTGCGGCCGTTGACGCTTCGTACCGAGAGTGGGTGGTCGCAACGCTCGCAATGATCGTGGCGACGGCGGCCACATTAGCTGACGACGCGGCTGAACGCCGCGTATTACTCAACGACGAGCGCTGGGGCGAGAACCGCCCGAAGGCTAATGATCTTATTCTGGCGGTCGCTCGCCGGGTGTTCAAGGCTTGGAAGACGACCCACTACGGTTACAAACGAGCTTGGCGGTTCTCCAGCATTGGCAAGAAGCTGAACCAGTCGGGTATCGTGCCGACCGACTTTCCCAAGCACTGCAAGGGAAAGACACTTCAGCAACTGTTAGGCGACTTTCCTGAGCCCGGTATGGAGCCGTCGGATGGGGAACCCGCGGCGCAAGGTGGTGGTCTGGGCGGTGTTGCTCGGACTAGCCACGACGTCGGTGATAACGTCATCGGCGGTGCCGCCGGCGCTGACGACGACCAAGTCGACGACCAGCAGCACAATAAAGACGAGGAGGAGGACGGTGGCGAAAATGGTACCGACGGCGACGCCGAACTCGCTAGGGGTACCGCTCCGCGGTTCAAGCCGCCGGCGCCCGCTGAGGGACCGCAGCCTACCAAGCGTTTCCCGTTTTCGCAGGAGCGCGAGGTGGCCCTCGAGTTCAACGGCCATCGCGACCCGCTTTGGGCGGTCGAGGTGGACGAGGAGTTTGAGCTTCGTGGGAAACGGGCCGGCGACCACCACCACGGTCACCGGCGGTTTCAAATCGTGAACGCTCGTCGGGCGATCAAAAGTCCTGGCCGTTGGTTCGTCAACCTCGACCACGACGTCGCGATCGAGGTCGGGCAGCACCTGCAAGCTCTGCGGCAGGGTGAAAAGGAGATGCTGTTCTACTTCCGGCGTCGATCGGTGGAAGCGGGGGTGACGTTGCTTGAGTTAAGGATGGCAACGAAGCCGTAACGGCCTCTTCGCAAGGGGGGGGGGGCGGGAGCTCCGGCCCCGCCCCTTTTCGACCAAGCAGGGCAAACAAACTTTAACTTCTCAACTCCCGCAAAGTACGAGGCAGGACCAGCATGCCGTCCTCGCCGACCCGGCCCCGGGTAACGCTCTTGCGGCCGTAGTCGACGACGTAGGCGAGGTCGTGGGTGATCGGCTCGACGTCGATTGTGCGCAGCGGGTACTGCGCATGGACGTATACCGCCCGATGACGTTCAAAATGCTTGACGAGGTCCTGGCGCAGGCGCGACCAGGGCGGGTCGAAGGCGACGGCGTGGACGTGGGCGCCGCCGTTGACGGCGACGTCGGCGAGCCGCTGGCGAACGTGCTTGAAGACCGGGAAGTCGGGGCTGCAGAGCCAAACTGGCAGTCGGCCCCAGCTCGAGGGGGCGGCGGGCTTGCGCACCACCCGAGTGACGTGGGCGACGTAGGCACGCACGACCTCGCGCTCCATCGCGGCGAGGACGGCCGCGGGTGAGCCGGACAGGGGGTCGAACATGAAGGTCAGCAGGTAAGCGACAAAGCCCTGCGCGACGAGGCGCTCGGCCCACTCGCCGTAGCCGGCGGTCAGATGCTCACGGTGGCTGCGGGTCGCCTCCGGCGATGGGTCGAGTTGTGCAATGCTTCGGGTCACGGTGACTCTCCTGTGCTGGTGACAGGGTGCTTTACGGGGCAGGTCGGCGACCTCGGCGGGCGCGGGCACGCCGGCGGGCCCGGCCCCGGTTGTCGCCGCGCCGCTTGCGCCCAGGATGCCGATGTTTCCAGTCTTGCGGTGGCCGCGTTGGGCATCGAGACGGTATGCGGTGGCGTGCCGGGCGGCCTGCGTTGGCTCTTCGATGTGCGCTGTCCGGCTGCTACCCTCGGAGCCGTCTGACCTCAGAACCCTGTCGCTGCTACCCCGGGTGTTGCTGGGCGTCTGCTGCTCAGCTGTGGGCTGCTGCTTGCGGGTGGGGCGGTCTGCCGTGAGGCGGCGGGTTCGGCGGGCGGCGGGGCCCAATGGGCCGGGTGGCCCATGCTCAGCTGTCCAGCAGGGCATGGGTGGGCATATACGAAGGCCGATTTCGGCCAGCGCAGTAGCGTCTCGATGGAGTGGGTCGGCTCGTCGCTGGCATCTCCAGCGGGTCGCCTTCGGCACAATGTCGTCAGGTAGATTTACCCGCCCGGGTCGCAGGCGATCGGGCGTAATTGGCCACGAGTGGAGACCGTAGACCGAAGGCGCTGCGTCCTTATCGAGGCCGGTAAAGGCTCTGGGATGCACCTTCGCATCTGCGAACCAACGAGCTACCGATGCTTGAATTTCATCCCGAGCGGGACTTCAAAGATGCCCGCTGCTCCCTCGATCGCCCCGCCGACAGGGCGATCGACCAGTTGATGGAGCGTTACGGCGATACCCACCTCGAGCGCGAGGTCCTGCTCGCCGTCCTGTTCGCAGCCGTGAGGCGGATGGATGGCGTGCTGTCGCCTCACGGCCTCGATCGCGTCCTGATCGCGCTGCTTAACTCACCGCTCGATCAGTCACGGCGGCGAGCCTGATCGGATCTGCCGATCGCTTGACGGCCCTTAAGGCCGATGCGCTAGGCCCTGGCCAGCAATGGCGAGGGCCTTTTTGATGATCAGCGGAGCAGCGTCACCATGGGAGCATGCCGTGGCGGTCACGCGCCCCGCGCTCCTGCTGGCGCCGGCCGACTTCCTCGACGAGATCGCCGGGCGGCTGCGTGCCGCCGGCGTCCAGGACGCCCTCGCCCGGCGCGAGTCGGCGCCGCTGTTCGACTTCGTGGCCGCGCTTGCCGCCCGACAAGGCATCGCGAACGACGCCGCCATCCGGTTCGATGCCCAGCATGGTGGCGTCACCTGGGCGACCGTCGAGGCCGGTTTGGCCGCCGGCGCAGCTTGCCCACGGCTGGCACTACTGGTCCTTTGCGGGTTGCAACTACCGCAAAGACGCTCGAACCTGCGGCTCGCCGCGTTACATGCCAGACTGCCCGCTGCCGACCCACCCTTTGCGGAAGGGGTTGCTGAACGAGGCCGCTCATGCGCTGTTCTTCTTCATCCGTGACGTGTGCGGCGGCGACCTCGTCGGCTGGGTCGATGACCGGCTCGCCGGCGCCGATCCTGGCTTCGGTGCGCCGCATCGGGCCGAGCGCTTGCGCGACGCTGTCGTGGAGCCGCTCCTCAACGTCCACGGCATCGGCCCCAAAGTCTGGTCGATGGTGCTCGCCGAACTACTGCTGGTCGGCGATCCCGAACGGGAACGCTGGGTGACGGCCGGCGCCGCCATGGTCGCGGTCGACAGCCTCGTCCATGCCTTCCTGCACCGGAACGGGACCCTCTGCCGCCTCGGCGCCGAGCATACCTACGGCGCCGGCTGCTACGGCCCGAACGGCTGCGCTGCGGTCATCGCGGGCTTGGCCGTGCGCATCGACGCTCGCGCTTACAACCCCGCCT
>CAXUMV010000288.1:1508-5081 GCA_964252065.1 uncultured Lichenihabitans sp. | reverse complement strand
CGGCTACATGGACCCCGGCAATTGGGCGACCGATCTCGCGGGCGGCGCGCAGTTCGGCTACACGCTGCTCTCGGTCATCCTGATCTCCAACCTGATGGCGATCCTGCTGCAGGGGCTGGCGGCGCGGCTCGGGATCGCGACGGGCCGCGATCTCGCCCAGGCCTGCCGGGAAAGCTACTCGCGCCCGGTCAACATCGCCCTCTGGCTCGCCTGCGAGGCGGCGATCATCGCCTGCGACCTCGCGGAGGTCATCGGCACCGCCATCGCCCTGCAGCTCCTGTTCGGCATCCCGCTGATCGGGGGGGCGCTGATCACCGCGCTCGACGCCTTTCTGCTCCTCCTGATGATGAACAAGGGGTTCCGGTTCCTGGAGGCCTTCGTGATCGCGCTCCTGGCGGTCATCGCCCTGTGCTTCGCCATCCAGATCGTGGCGGCCTCGCCGCCGGTCGCGGCTGACCAACCCCGCGATGCTCTACGTCGCGATCGGCATTATCGGGGCGACCGTGATGCCCCACAACCTCTACCTGCACTCCTCGATCGTGCAGACCCGGGCCTACGAGCGCGACGAGCGGGGCCGCCGCGACGCCATCCGGTGGGCGACTGCCGACAGCACCATCGCCCTCATGCTGGCGCTGTTCGTCAATGCCGCGATCCTGGTGGTCGCGGCCGCCGCGTTCCACGACAGCGGCCACGCCGACGTCGCCGAGATCGGCCAGGCGTTCCAGCTGCTCTCGCCGCTGCTCGGCCTCGGCATCGCCTCGACCCTGTTCGCGGTGGCGCTGCTCGCCTCGGGCCTCAACTCCACCGTGACCGCGACCCTCGCGGGGCAGATCGTGATGGAGGGCTTCCTCCGGCTCAGGATCCCGAACTGGGCGCGGCGGCTGCTGACGCGGGGGCTCGCGATCGTTCCGGTGGTGGCGGTGACGGCGCTCTACGGCGAGACGGGCACCGCGCGTCTGCTGGTGTTCAGCCAGGTGGTGCTGTCCATGCAGCTGCCCTTCGCGGTCATCCCGCTCGTCCGCTTCGTGTCGGACAAGGGCAAGATGGGCCCGTTCGTCATCGCGCCCTGGGTCGCGGCCTTGTCCTGGGCGGTGGCGGGCCTGATCCTGCTTCTCAACATGAAGCTGCTATACGATACGATCGTCGGGGCTTGAGGGCGGCCGCTGTCTTGCAGTAGCGATCCCCGATGCGATGAACGGCCACGCTTGCCGCGGCCGGCGCGATTGTCGAAGGTGGCACAGTGACAACCGTGATCCCTCACAGCGTGACGACGGGCGCCACGACCGGTCGTCGTCGCGATGCGGCTGCCCGGGGCGGGCGTCGGGCGCTGGGCGCGGGCGTCGCGGTTGCGGGCCTGCTGCTGGCGGGGGCCGTGCAGGCCGCCACGGTGGTGGTTGCGGTCGAGGGCATTCAGCCCGCGCAGGCCCGGCTTCTAGTCAACCTCTGCAGCGACGGACTGGAGCCGCAGGATTGCGCGGACGGGCAGGTCGCCCTCGTGACGGGCCCCACAGCCGTCTTGACCTTCGCCAACGTGCCGCCGGGCGTCTACGCCGTCGCGGCCTTCGAAGACCTGAACGGGAACGGGGTGCTGGACCGGTCCAGGAACGGGCTGCCGCTCGAGCCCTACGGCTTTTCGAACGGCGCCGGCCGCCGATCGACGCCGCGCTTCGAGCAGGCCGCCGTGAGCGTGCAGCGGGACATCTCGATCGCCATCCGCCTGTCGTCGATCCTGCCCCGCCGTTGACGGCGCACGGCTCATGACGGCGGTCCAGCCGATGAGGTCGTCCTCGGTCCTGGCCGCCCGGAAGACGGACGCGGTCGCGGCGGTCACCGATCTCCGGGTCAGGCGCGGCCGGCGGGACATCCTGCACGGGGTGTCGCTCGCGCTCGAGGCCGGCACGACGACGCTGCTCGTCGGCCTGAACGGCGCCGGCAAGACCACCCTCCTGCAGGCCTTCTATGGCGGCGCCGACCGGACCGGGGGATCGGTCAGCGTCGGAGGCCTCGATCCGCGGCACGACCGCCTCGCGCGCCGCCGCATCGGCCTCGTGCCGCAGGAGATCGCGCTCTATCCCCGCCTGACCGTGTCGGAGAACATCGAGGTCTTCGCGGCCCTCTCCGGCCGGTCGGAGGGGGCCGCGGTGGCGCCGATCCTTGCCAGGGTCGGGCTGGCGGGCGCGGCCCACCAGCTCGTCTCGGCCCTGTCAGGCGGTATGCAGCGGCGGGCGAACCTCGCCTGCGCGCTCGTCGGCCGGCCGAGCCTGCTGCTGCTCGACGAGCCGACAGTCGGCCTCGATCTGGCGGCCCGGCAGAGCTTTGCGGCCGACCTGCGCCGCCTGGCCGCCGACACCGGCGTCGCGATCCTGCTGACGACGCACGACCTCGACGAATCCGAGGCGCTGGCCGACCGCGTCGCGGTGCTCCACGCGGGCCGCCTCATCGCGGAAGGCTCGCCCCCGGCGCTGATCGCGAGCGTGTATGGGCCGGCGGACCGGCGGCTCGACCTCGTCCTTGCGGGTGCTGCGGCCGCGACCGAGGAGGCGGCCCTGCGCCGCGGCGGGTTCCGGCCGCTGGCCGACGGCCGGGTATGGCGCGGCTACATCGCCATCGGGGCCGCCGGCGTGCCGAGCCCGGCCGAGCTCGGGGTTGCGGAGGCGACGGTCCGCGAGATCCGCCTGCGCCGTCCGGGGCTGGAGGATGCCTTCTCGGCGCTCATCGACAGGGCGCACGGCGCATGACCCTCGCCGCGGCGCGCGTCATGCTGCTCCAGCTCCGCCGCGATCGCGCCTCGCTGATCCTCACCTTCGTGCTGCCGCCGCTGATCTTCGTCGTGCTCGCGGCGATCTTCTCGGGCGCGACCGGCACCGAGCTGCGCCTTCACGTGGCCGTGCTGGACGTCTCGGCGAGCGCCTCGGGCCAGCGGCTCAGCCAGGCGCTGCAGCACCAGGCGACGTTCCGGGTGACGCTCGCGAGCGGCGACGCCGCCGGGCTCGAGGCCACGGTGCGCAACGGGGGCGCCGATGTCGGCGTGCTGATCCGCGCCGACCTCGGCGCCGAGAACGGCAAGGTCACCGAGCCGCCGGTGGTGGTGATCGGCGAGTCGAGCCGCGCCGTGGCGGCCCCGATCGTGATCGGCGAGGTGCTGCGGCTGGTCAACGAGAAGCTGCCCGACGTCGCCCTGAGCCGCATCATCGGCGATGTGGAGCGGGCCGGGCGCATCGACCCCGACGAGCGCGCCTTCCTGGAGCGCGCCTTCAAGGACGAGGTCAGCCAGGGTGGGGCGGGCTTCTCCTTCGCCAACCTCGTCGAGCAGCGCGATGCCACGCGCGGGCTGATCGCCGGCGGGCCGGTCGCCTATTACGCGGGCGCGGTCGCGGCGATCTTCCTGCTGTTCGCCGCCATGCAGGGCGCCGCGAGCCTTCTGGACGAGCGCGAGGCCGGCATCCTGGCGCGGCTGCTGGCCGGGCCGCGCGGCCTCACGCCCGTGCTGTTCGGCAAGTTCGTGTTCCTGACGCTCCAGGGTCTCGTGCAGGTGATGGCGATCTACGGCACGGCGGCGCTCGTCTACCGCGT
>CAXUMV010000288.1:0-1498 GCA_964252065.1 uncultured Lichenihabitans sp. | reverse complement strand
GACGTCCTGGCCCGGCCCGGCCTGTGGCTGACCACGGCGCTGCTCGCCTCCGCCATGGCGGCCGCCCTGGGGCTCGCGGTCAACGCCTCCTGCTCGACGCGGCACCAAGCGCATCTCGTGTCGAGTTTTGGGGTGCTGGTGCTGTCCGCGATCGGCGGCAGCATGGTGCCGCTCTACCTCATGCCGCCCTGGCTGCAGGGGCTCAGCGGCTTGACCCCCAACGCCTGGGTCATCGAGGCGTTCGAGGCCTCGCTGCGCAGTGACACCAGCCTGTCGGGCGTGGCGCGCGCCTGGCTGGTGATCGCCGGGATCGGCCTTGCCTCCCTGGTGCTGAGCAACGCCGTCGTCCGGCGGCGGCTGCAGTAGGATCGTCTTGCAAGCGCACCGAAACAATCCAGCGGTCGGGCAGCCCGACCCTCGCGTGGATCGCCACGGCGCTTCGCGCCTCGCGATGACGGAACGTCGGGTCAAGGCTCACTGCAGGAGCGTGCAAGGTCAGCCCTGCGCGGCCAGGACGTCCGCCACGATGCCGAGATAGCCCTCCGGCTGCCAGGCCGAGCGGCCGATGAACAGCCCGTCGATGTGGGGCTGGGCCGCGAGGGCGACGCAGTTGCCCGGATTGACGCTGCCCCCGTAGAGCACGCGCGTCGCCTGGCCCGTCGCCTCGCGCAGGACGGTCTTGATGGCGGCGTGCTGCGCATCCGCGAAGGCCGGCTCGGCGGGCGTGCCGCCCTCGCCGATGGACCAGACCGGCTCGTAGGCGATCACCACGCGCGCCGCCTCCTCGGCCGAGACCCGCGACACCGCGGCCCGGACCTGTCTGTCGAGCGCCTCCATGGTGCGGCCCGCCTCGTACTCCGCGCGCGTGTCGCCGACGCAGACGAGCGGCACGAGACCGTGCCGCAGGGCGGCGGCCACCTTCAGCGCCACGGTCTCGTCGGTCTCCCCGAAATGGGTCCGGCGCTCGCTGTGGCCGATCTCGGCGAGGCGCGCGCCGGCATCATGGGCCATGGCGCCCGAGATTTCGCCCGTCCAGGCGCCGGCCTCGGCCCAGTGCATGGTCTGGACGCCCACCAGCACGCCGGTTCCCGCCAGGAGGTCGGCCACCTCTGCGAGCGCCGTGAAGGGCGGGATCACGAAGAGCTGCACGGCCTCCCTCCCCAAGAGAGGCGACGCCGCGACCGCCCTCGCGAAGGCCCGGGCCTCGGCCCGGAGCTTGTTCATCTTCCAGCTGGTGCCGATCCAGAGCGTCATGGCGCCTCTCCGGCGGACGTCCGGCCGGCATCGACGTGGGGCGCCCAGAAGGCGACCGACTCCCGCATCGCCGCCACCACGGACCGGTCGCTCGGCTCGCGCTCGCGGAAGGCAAGCTCGAGGCAAAGCTCGTTGTCCCGCCCGCCGCCGGCCCGCACGGCCGCGATGAGCGGCTCGGGCTGGATGCGCCCGTCGGCGTTGCGCTCCGCCGCGGGGGAGAACTTCTCGGCGTGCTGTTCTGCAC
>CAXUMV010000287.1:0-5096 GCA_964252065.1 uncultured Lichenihabitans sp. | reverse complement strand
TCATCGCCCAGGTGATCGGCGTCGCCATCATCGGGCCGCAGATCCAGAACGGCACGATCGCGCCGGCCATGAGCCTGCCGGCGCTCTTCGCCTACAACACCCAGGTCGGCTGCGACTTCGTCCCCGTCGGCCTCGCGCTCGGCGAGGCCAAGCCGAAGACGATCGAGATCGGCGTGCCGGCCGTCCTGCTCAGCCGGCAGATCATGGGGCCGCTGTCGGTGGTCATCGCCTGGGTCTTCTCGCTGTTCGTCATGTAGCCGCCGGATGCTTGGCCGATGACCGTCTACTATCGAACCATCATCACCGAGATCGGCCCGGAAGTGGCCGACCTCATCGAGGGCGGCGTCCTCATCCTCTTCGCCCAGGGGGCGCCGCCCGAACTCGCCGAGGTGTCGGTCCTGCACGCCGTCGCCGAGGGGCCGACCCCGGGCGAGCCGCCCGTCGGCGCCGAACTGACGGTCGGGCATCTCAAGGCCTCGCTGACGGCCGTCGGCAGCCTCGCCTGGGCCAAGATCGCGGAGATGGGGCATGTCGTCATCAACTTCGACGGCGCGGCCCAAAGCGCCCGCCCGGGCGAGCTGTCGGCCTCCCGGGTCGAGCCCGCCAGCCTCGCCGACGTCCTCAGGCCCGGCGTGACGATCACCATCGCGGGCTGAGCGGGCCGGGCGGGACCGTCCAGGGCCCCCGCCAGGCCGGAGCCGGCCGCCTCCGTTCACCCTGTGGATGTCAGACCCATGATCCAGCGCCTCGTCACCGTCCGCGTCAAAGACGGCCTCCACGCCCGGCCGGCCACCCAGTTCGTCAAGCTCGCCAAGACCTTCGAGTCGACGGTCGAGCTACGCCGCGGCCAGGAATCAGCGGCCAACGCCAAGAGCTCGGTGAAGCTGATGCTGCTCGGCGTCAAGGAGGGCGATGCGCTGACGCTGCTCGCCGACGGCGCGGATGCCGAGGCCGCCGTGGACGCGCTCTCCCGCTTCATCGAGACCCCCGAAGCCGGCATCGATCACGGCGGCAGCGCGCCGATGGCCGGCGGCGAGGGACGCGCCTCCGCCGTCACCCCGCCGGCGCGGCGCGGGGGCGGGGCCGACGGCATCCCGGCCAGCGAGGGATGCGCGATCGGGCCCGCCTTCGGCTTCTTCCCCGAGGCCCTGGTGCCACCCCGCCGCAGCGTGGCGCCGGAGGCGGTCGAGGCCGAGGTGGAGCACCTCCGCCGCGCCCTGGACACGACCACGGCGACGCTGATCGGGAGCAAGCTGAAGCCGGGCGCGACGCCGCAGGACACGCAGATCATCGAAGCGCTGATCGAAGTCGCCCGCGACGCCGAGCTGCTCGGCGCCATCGAAGGCGAGATCCGGGCCGGCCGGGACGCCGTGACGGGAACGCTCGAGGCGGGCCACCGGCTCGCGAGCGCCTTTGCGAATGTCGACGACGACTACATCCGCGCGCGCGCCGAGGACGTGCGCGGCGTCACCCGCGCGCTCGCGCTGACGCTGCTCGGCCGCGTCGACGCCGACCTGTCGGCGGCCCCGCCGGGCTGCATCCTCGTGGCCGAGGAGATCTCCGCCTGGGATTTCGCCAAGGCTCCCGTCGGATCCATCGCGGGGATCGTCTGCACGAAGGGCGCCTCCACCTCGCATGTCGCCATCATGGCGCGCACGCACGGCATCCCGGCCGTGCTGGGCTCGGCGGCCGACCCCGCGAGCCTGCGGGCGGCCGCGACGGCGGCGCTCGACGGCCGGACGGGCGAGGTCTGGCTCGATCCCGACCCGCGCGTCGCGGGCGAGGTGGGGACCCGCATCACTGGCGAGCGAAGCGAACGCGACGCCCTCGACGTCTTCCGGGACGTGCACCCCACGACCCGCGCGGGGGCCGCGATCGAAGTCGCCGCCAATCTCGGCTCGCTCAAGGAGATCGACGCCGCCCTGAAGGCGGGCGCCATGGGGGTCGGCCTGTTCCGCACCGAGCTCCTCTTCATGGAGCGCAAGGCGCCGCCCTCCGAGGACGAGCAGGCGGAGATCTACGCCACGCTCGCGCGCGCCTTTGCGCCTCACCCCGTCATCGTGCGGACGCTCGACGTCGGCGGCGACAAGCCGGTCGCCGGGATCGACTTCCCGCACGAGGACAACCCGTTCCTCGGCTGGCGCGGCGTCAGGATGTGCCTCGACCGGCCGGACGTGTTCAAGCCGCAGCTGAAGGCGCTGCTGCGGGCCGCCGTCCACGGCAACGTCAAGATCATGGTGCCGATGATCACCAACGCCGACGAGGTGCTGCGCGTCAAAGCGCTGCTGGTGGAGTGCCGCGCCGAGCTCGCCCGCGCCGGCACCCCGATGGGGAGCCCCGATCTCGGTATCATGATGGAGACGCCGGCCGCGGCGCTGCTCGCGGCGGACCTCGCCGAACACGCGGCCTTCTTCTCGATCGGTACGAACGACCTCACGCAATACGTGATGGCGGCCGATCGGCTGAACCCGCGGGTCGCCGACCTCAATCGCGCCGACCATCCGGCGGTGCTGCGCGCCATCGCGATGATCTGCCAGGCGGCGCGCGCCAAAGGCATCTGGGTCGGGATCTGCGGGGAGGCCGCGGCCCGCCCCGACCTGATCCCGACGTTCCTGCGCATGGGCGTCCAGGAGCTGTCCATGAGCCCCGCCTCCATCCCGCGGGCGAAGAAGACCGTCATGGAAACCGACGTGGCCTGACGGCCGGCTTGACCGCCTCTACCAGGCTGGACGAGACACCCTCGGCTCAGACGTCGATGTCGTCTTCGCGAGCGAAGCGACGCGATCCATGGTCGGGCATCGCCACCGTGGATCGCCACGGCGCTTCGCGCCTCGCGATGACGGAGCGGGAGGAGCCGGTCAGGCAGCTGGGAGGATGTGCCGAGCCAGTGCCTCCCAGGAGGCCTCCGTGGCTTCCGCGCCGCTTTGCCCCAGAAGGTCGCCGTGGCCCGGCTCGATATGGCTGCCGCCCAGGAAGCCGAACGCGCGCATGCCCGCCGCCCGCGCGCCCTGGACGCCGTAGACGGAGTCCTCGATCACGATGGCCCGGTCGGGGGCCGTCCTCATGCGCTCCGCCGCGAACAGGAAGAGGTCCGGCGCCGGCTTGCCGCGGGTCACCTGGTGGGCGGAGAAGACGTCGTCGCCGAAGAAGCGGTCGAGACCCGTGAGGGTCAGGCTCATGCGGATGCGCTCGGGGCTGGACGAGGAGGCGACGCAGCGCGGCCTGTCGCCGAGCGCGACGAGGAAGCGCTCGACCCCCGGCATGGCTGTGAGCGCCCGTTCGAACCAGGCCTTCGTGGTCGGCCAGACCTGCGCCGGAACGCCGGGCGGGATCGCTACGCCGGTCTCATGGGCGATGCGCGCCAGGATGTCCGCCTGCTTCATGCCGAAGCAGCGGCCGATCATGACCTCGGTCGCGGGCACGCCGGCCTCGTCGAGCACCTGCTTCAGCGCTTTGACGGCCAGCACCTCGCTGTCGACCAGCACGCCGTCGCAATCGAAGATGACGAGCTCGGGCGCGGGCCTCACGCGGCCGTCCGGTGCGGGCCCGAGCCTCGCAAGGATCGCTGCCTGACGTCGGCGCTTGGCTTGACGCAGACAAGGCCGGCATGCGAGCCGATGCCCGGAAGATATGCCGCCTGCACCCGATCCTCCCGCGCCACGTTGTTGACGGGGACACCGGGCCCTCACGTGCCGAGGCATACAGACATCTGTACTCTGATCAGTCAATATGTTTGATGATGGTCACCATCGTCCAAGCTCTATGATTGGCGGCTGCCAAGGCGTTGCTGGTCCGGGGTGTCGCACAAAAGTATCGTTAGATTTACAGAAAGCATGATGCGGGACGCGGGGGTTGCTCGGGAGGCGTAGCGGCTCGAGATCGAGTGCGGTTCCACGGGACCGGCATCCGTGCGATAAAGACCATCGGCATTCACGCGAAGCGGAGGCGGCACCAAGCGCAGGGCCCCGCGCGGCTGACGAGGACGCATGGCGTCGGGCGAAGACTTCGATCTCGAGACGGACGTTCGCGTGCGGGCCGCCTGGCTCTACTACATGGAAGGCATGACGCAGGACGCGGTGGCCCAAGTGCTCGGCATGACGCGGGCGCGGGTGCTGCGCATCCTGGCGGCCTGCCGCGAGGACGGAACCGTCCAGATCAGCGTGACCTCGCCGCTCGCCGTCTGCGTCGCGCTCGAGCGTCGCCTCGAGGCCCGCTTCGGCATCGAGCGGACCATCGTCATCCCCCGGCCGCAGAACAACGCCGACCCGGGGCCGCTGATCGGCGCCGCGACCGGCGCCTACCTGTCCGCCATCCTGGCCGACGGCATGACGATCGGCCTCGGATGGGGGCGCACCCTGAGCGCGAGCCTGCCCAGCATGCCGCGGCGCCCGTTCAACAAGCTCACCGTCGTGTCGCTTCTCGGCAGCCTCACGCGGGCCCTGCAGTTCAACCCGTCCGAGTTCGCCTGGCGCTTCGCCGACCGGCTCGGGGCCGAATGCTTCATGATGGCGGCGCCCGTCTACGCGCCCGACGCCCGCACGCGCGAAGCGCTCGTCAACCACCCCGGCATGGACGACGTGTTCAGCCATGCCGGCCGGCTCGACGTCGCCCTGATCAGCGTCGGGGGCCTATCGCCGAGCTCGACCCTCAGCCGCTACAACCTGCTCAGCAAGGAGGAGCTGGCCTCGCTGACGCGGGCGGGGGCCGTGGGCGACGTGCTCTGCCGGTTCTTCGATGCCGAGGGCTGCTTGCTGGACCATCCCTTGAACGACCGGGTGATCTCCGCCAGCCCGGAAATGCTGCGCCGCGCAAGGCGCATCGTGCTGTCGTCGGGCGGGTGGGAGAAGACCCCTGCGATCCTGGCCGCCATCAAGCTGCGGACCGGTGCCGTGATGGCCGCTGACGCGCCTCGCGACGACGGACCGGGAGAGGAGCCCCTGCTCTTCTGGCCCGCTAGGCGAGGTCGGGGTAGCCGAGCTGACTGGCCCGCGCCTCCATCTCGACGCAGCGGCCGTAGTCCGCCAAGGGCCTGACCTCCAGGCCCTCGAGCAGCAGGGCGTGCCGCGCCGCGGCAAGCGCAGGGTCCACGCAGGCGG
>CAXUMV010000286.1:0-5107 GCA_964252065.1 uncultured Lichenihabitans sp. | reverse complement strand
AGCGCTCGACGAGCGCGACCGCATTCACGTGTCCCTCGTAGAGCCGGCCGAGCGTCAGGTCCGCCGACCCGACCAGGCGGAGGATGTCGAAGAGCTCGTCGGTGCAGGCCGGACCCGCGAGACCGCAGCCCCCGTAATCGGCTGCAAACGGCGCCATCGGCAGGCCAAGGCTGCGTATCGCTTCGAAACTGCGACCATCGATCGCGGCTTTTGCGTCGGCCTCCGCGGCAAGCTCCTGGAGTGCGGGAAGCAGGGATCGCAGGCGACCCGGCAGGGCCGCGGCATTCCAGTCGGGCGATCCGGCACGGAACAGACTTTTCTCGGGACGATTCAAGGAGCACGACTCCCGCGACTTGCGATGAACGAGCGGACAACGTTTTTATGGGAAGTTGGATGCTTGCTCGCTCCGGCAGGCGCAGTCGTCGAGCCGCCACGGTCGTGCGGCTTCTCGCCTCCGGGATCCCCCGCCGACAAGGAAATCGGATGACTGTCCATCGAGCCGCGGTTCTGGCCGCGATGCTGGCGCTGACCGGCCAGACCGGTCTCGCGCGGGCCAGCCAGGCCGCAGGCGACAGCCCGGGAGCGGCCCCGAGGCGGATCAGGACGCACGCCGCGCCGCATCCCGAGGCCGCCGGGCATCTCATGTCCGACTTCATCAAGGGCAGCCCGGCGCAGCAGGAGCTCGAGCGGCGGGACAACGACCTTGCGACCATGCGACCCGTCGATCATAGGAAGGATGAGTTCTTCAGCGACTGGCGCGGGCTCCGCTAATCCAGCCGCGACAAACCCGCGACCGCCGCCTCGGCGTCCGGGACTCCGACGAAGAGGTGACCGATGCGTGTCGTTCTGGTCCTGAGCGCGCTTTGCCTGACCGCCATGCCTGCGCTGGCCTATGACGGGTTCTCGCCCTTGTCCGGGCCCAATACCGCCATCCCGAGCCCGGTCTGCGACATCATCAATTTCGGCTTTTGTCCGCAGCCCGCGCCGGCGCCGCCGCCGTTCCCCGATCCGAACGCGACCGCCGTCGACGACGCTGCCCCGCCGACCGCGGTCGCCCCGCCGCGGCACCGCCGCAGCCATCGCGCGAGGCTGCGTCCGTCCTAACGCCGGCCAACCGTGACGAGGCTAATTGAAACAGAATTCAATTTCGGCACGAGCCTTGCTACGATGACCTCGGGGTTCACGGGGTCTACGGTGCCGATGAGATTGCTGGCGTCTCGACCGGGGCGGATCGCCAAGCTGATCGTGCGGCTGGAGCTCGCGCTCCTGTTCGGCATCGGCTTGTCGCTGACGGTGGGCTGGTATGCGGCCATGCTGTGGGTCGGATACCGGGTCTTTCTGTGGATGGCCGGGGGCTTGTAGGCGAGGGCTGGGGCGATGCGTGATACGGGCAAGAGGATCGCGATGGACGACCTCGTGGGTCGGATCGCGCGGCACGAGGGGCCCGGCCGGACGGTGGTCGCCCTCGCCGGACCCCCCGGCGCGGGAAAATCGACGCTGGCCGACAGGCTGGTGCTGTCCTTGAACGAGGCGGCCCCCGGCAGCGCGGCCCTGCTGCCGATGGACGGCTACCACTTCGACGACCGCGTGCTGGCGGCGCGCGGCGCGCGCGCGCGCAAGGGCGCACCCGACACCTTCGACGTGGGCGGGTTGCGCCATATGCTGGAGCGGCTGAAGCGGAACGAGGAGCCCGAGATCGCCGTCCCGTTGTTCGACCGCGACCTCGAGCTCGCCCGGGCCGGCGCCGCGATCGTGCCGCGCAGCGTGAGCCGGCTGATCGTGGAGGGCAATTACCTGCTGCTCGACCGGCCGGGCTGGTCGGATCTCGCGGCGCTCTACGACGTCACGGTGATGATCGCGGTACCTGAGGCGGTGCTGCGGCAGCGCCTTGCGCTGCGGTGGCACGGCTACGGCCTCGCGCCGGAGGCCGTCGAGGCCAAGGTCGAAGGCAACGACCTCGCCAACGGGCGCCTCGTGATCGCCGCCAGCATCGAAGCCGACTACGTGGTGGAGAGCGGCGCCGGTTAGCCGGCCATCCGCCCGCGTCGGCCGATGCGGCGAATTTGCGCGCGATCCGGCCCGTCCTCGCCCGCAACCTAAGCGGGCGGGGGGTGTTTTCCCGTGCATATCGGACCGCCATGCAAGGGATCGCCCCCGTGACTGAACAGCTTTCGCGTCGCCAGATCGTCGGCAGTGCCGCCGGCATCGGGCTCGTTGCCGCCACGGCCGGCCAGGCCGCGGCCCAGGACCAGCCCGCGGCTCCCGTGGCGCTCACCGACCCCACCACGAAGTACCCGGTTCCTCCCTACAAGAAGCAGTCGCAGGCCTGGCCGGGCCTCGCGAGCCAGATGGATCCGCGTCCCGACCATGGCGAGAAGAGCTACCGCGGCTCGGGGCGCCTCGCCGGGCGCAAGGCGCTGATCACAGGCGGCGACTCGGGGATGGGCCGCGCGGCGGCGATCGCCTTTGCGCGCGAGGGGGCGGACGTCGCCATCAACTATCTTCCCGCCGAGGAGGCCGATGCCCGCGAGGTCATCGCGCTGATCAAGGCCGAGGGCCGCAAGGGGATCGCCATTCCGGGCGACCTGCGCGACGAGGCCTTCTGCAAGAGCCTCGTCGACCAGGCGCTGAAGGGCCTCGGAGGTCTCGATATCGTGGTCAGCAACGCGGCCCGCCAGCAGACCCGCGCCTCCATCCTCGACGTGTCCAGCGAGGATTTCGACAGCACGATGAAGACCAACATCTACGCCCCGTTCTGGATCATCCGGGCCGCTGTTCCCCATCTGCCGCCCGGCTCGGCCATCATCGGCACCACCTCCGAGCAGGCCTACGATCCCTCGCCCGACCTTTACGACTATGCCCAGACCAAGGCGGCGACGATGAACTACGTGAAGTCGCTCGCCAAGCAGCTCGCCCCCAAGGGCATCCGCGTCAACGGCGTGGCGCCGGGGCCGATCTGGACGCCGCTCCAGGTCAGCGGCGGCGCCACGATGGAAAAGCTCGAGCGGTTCGGGGCCATGACGCCGATGGGACGCGCCGGGCAGCCGGCCGAGCTCGGCTCGATCTACGTCCAGCTTGCGGCGGCCGACGCCAGCTACGCGACGGGTCACGTCTACGGCTCGGCCGGCGGCGCCGGCCAACCCTGACGTTCGGCGACGCCCTTCGTCCGCCTGTGGACGACGTTCCGCTGCTGTCGTTCTGGACCTTGCACTCGGGTCCGAGCGACCGCTTAGACGACAGGCACCTGGCTGGCGCCGCGACGATTGTCGCGTTTGGTCCCCACGACATCCCTTGTGTCCTCAAGGGGGCGGCCCTTAGGCGATAGCGGCCAAGCCCTTTGTCTTCACCAGGTTTAAAAGCTTGAGGGAGGGTCCATCGGGACGTTTTTCGCCGCGCTCCCACTTGCTGACCGCGTCCTTCCGGACATTCAGGTAACGCGAGAAGACGGCTTGAGAGACTTGCTCGCGCTCACGCAGGGCGCGGATTTCGATGGGGGACAAGGCTTCTACAACTGTGAGGCACAGGGCATCGAAATCCCGCATGGTGGCCTGATCCACCAAGCCGATCCTGTGTAGGCCGCTGACGGACTCGTGAACCACCGCAAGGATGTCCGATCCGGGCTTAGCTGCTTTCGTCGGCATGGCCTTTGATCTCCACCATCACCAATTCGCCTTGCTCGATCGCCTTGGCGAGGTCGTCCTCGCCGTAGCCGAGAAGCAGTGCCGCGAAAGCCTGGAGGGCTTCCAATTCCTTGGTTGTCACGTTCGCCTTGGCGTTCTTCGCGAACCCATAGACGAAGAAACACGACCGACCGACCCGGAAGGCGAGCAGCGTTCGGAAGCCGCCGGACTTGCCGCCCCCAGAGCGGGCGATCCGCTGCTTGAACACGCCTCCGCCGAGATCGGCATCGAAACGACCTTCAGCAATCTCCGCCGCTGCATTGGCGAGTCGGGCGTCTGTCAGACCTGCCTTGCGCGCAAACCGTGCGAAGGCCTTGGTCTTGTAGACGCTTTTCCCGCCGACCTTGGCTGATGGGCTCGTACTATAGTTCTAGGAGCTATCATTCAAGCGACACGGTTGGACGCAATCTTGTGGAGCGCCTCGGCTTTGCGATACGTGTAGCGCGACAATCGCTGGCCACCATGTGCCGTAACGACCTGAGCTATAAGAGAAAGACGCTGCAGACCCAGTCGCACAAATTCTGTATTGCCCCCATGATGGAGTGGACGGACCGGCATTGCCGGGCCTTCCACCGCGTCATGAGCCGCCATGCGCGGCTCTATACCGAGATGGTCACCACCGGCGCCATCCTGTTCGGGCCGCGGGAGCGCCTGCTGGCCTTCGGTCCCGACGAGCATCCCGTCGCTCTGCAGCTCGGCGGCAGCGAGCCCGACGCGCTTGCGGCCTGCGCCCGCATCGGCACCGAGGCGGGCTACGACGAGATCAACCTCAATGTCGGCTGCCCGTCGGACCGGGTGCAGAACGGACGGTTCGGCGCCTGCCTCATGCGGGAGCCGGGGCTGGTCGGGGAGGGGGTCGCGGCGATGGTCGCGGCCGTCCGCATCCCTGTCACGGTGAAATGCCGGATCGGCGTCGACGAGCAGGAGCCGGGCGAAGCGTTGTTCGCCATGGCGGCGGCCGTCCGGCAGGCCGGGGCCGCGGCGCTGATCGTCCACGCCCGCAAAGCCTGGCTGCAGGGTCTGTCGCCCCGCGAGAACCGGGACGTGCCTCCGCTCGACTACCCGCTGGTCTATGGGCTGAAAGCGGCGCATCCCGACTGGACGGTCGGCCTCAACGGCGGGGTGGTGTCGCTGCAGGCCGCAGCCACCCATCTCGATCATGTCGACGGGGTGATGGTGGGGCGGGCGGCGTACCAGACGCCCGACATGCTGCTCGGCGTCGATCCGCTCCTCTTCGGCACGCCGGCCCCGGTCGCGAGCAGCCGCGAGGCCGTCGAGGCCTATCGGCCCTACATGGCGCGCCAGCTCGAGGCGGGCGTGCGGCTGCACGACATGACCCGGCACATGCTCGGCCTTTTTGCGGGGGTGCCGGGCGCCCGGCAGTGGCGGCGGCACCTGTCCGTGGAGGCGCCGAAGGCCGGCGCCGG
>CAXUMV010000285.1:2941-5116 GCA_964252065.1 uncultured Lichenihabitans sp. | reverse complement strand
GGGCGCGGAAACGGGAGGCGCGGGTATAGGGGAGCGCTTCCAGGCCGTCAACGCCAATTTCGACAACACCACGCAGCTGCAGCAGTGGGAGTCCATCCTGCTCAACGGCCCCTCGGCCATCATCAGCGACCCGATCGACAGCCAGGCGATCGTCAGCGTCATCAAGAAGTACAACGCCAAGAAGATCCCGGTCGGCATCATCGACACCCCGGCCACGGGCGGCAAGGTCGCGGTGACGGTCGACTTCGACAACTACCAGGGCGGCGTGATGGCGGCGGAGGCCATCGTCGATCGTCTCAAGCAGAAATACGGGTCCCCGAAGGGGACGGCGCTGAACTGCTACGGCGCGCTGCAGAGCGTCGCCTGGCGCCTCCGCAAGGAAGGCATGGACGCCACCTTCAAGAAATACCCGGACATCAAGTATCTGGCCCGGCCGACCGAGGGCGAGCTCAAGAACATGCTGAGCGTCACGGTCGCGACGCTGGCCGAGTTCCCCGACCTCGACGCCGTGCACGCCCCGAGCGACACGCCTTCGCGCGGCATCGTCACGGCGCTGCAGCAGAAGGGCAAGTGGAAGAAGGTCGGCGAGCAGGGCCACGTGATCTTCGTCAACATCGACGGCGAGCCGATCGCGCTGCAGTGGATCAAGGAGGGCTACATGGACGGGGTCGTGTCGCAGGACCCGGTCGCCTACGGCCAGATCACGGTCGAGATGCTCGACAAATACGCCATCCCGGGCAAGGAGGTGCCGCTCGGTCCCTACGAGAACAAGGACTACTTCTGGGAAAAGGCCGAGATCAAGACCTCCGACTCCGGTCCCAGCCTCGTCATCCAGCCCTTCCTGATCGACGCCAAGAACGCCGACGATAAGCGCATGTGGGCCAACATCGCCTTCAACGACTGGGGCCTGAAGTACAAGTAGCCGGCCCGTCCGGACCGACATGGGGTGGTCCGCCGTGCGGGCCACCCTCCCTCATGGTGGAGGCAATCGACTTGGCCGCGCCGCTGCTCGAGACCCGCGACGTCATCAAGCGCTTCGGCGGCGTCACCGCGCTGAAGGGCGTGTCGCTGACCGTCGAGGCCGGCACCGTGCACGGACTCCTCGGCGAGAACGGCGCCGGCAAGTCGACCCTCGTCAAGATCGTGGCCGGGCTGCAGAACCCGACCGAGGGCGAGGTGCTGCTCGACGGCGCCCCGCTCGTCCCCACCGACGTGAAGGCGATGGAAGGCCGCGGCGTGTTCCTGGTGACCCAGGAGCCCGCCATCGTCAACCCGCTCTCGGTCGCCGAGAACCTCATGCTGGGCCGCTGGCCGCGCCGGGGTTTCTGGGTCGACACGGGCCTCATGCACCGCAAAGCCACCGAGTACCTCGCCGGCACGGGGCTCGACCCGCGCGCCCGCGCCGGCAGCCTGTCGGCGGTCGACCGGCGCAAGCTCAACATCCTGCGCGCCCTGCACAGCGGCGGCCGGCTCATCATCCTCGACGAGCCCACGACGGC
The DNA here is from genome assembly GCA_964252065.1 of uncultured Lichenihabitans sp. Classification (GTDB taxonomy): domain Bacteria; phylum Pseudomonadota; class Alphaproteobacteria; order Rhizobiales; family Beijerinckiaceae; genus Lichenihabitans. The sequence continues at coordinate 3,617 of CAXUMV010000285.1, read as the reverse complement.
GCTCACCATGGCGGATCGGCGCGACCTCTTCGACTTCATGCGCAAGCTGAAGGGGGAGGGGGTCACGTTCATGTTCATCTCCCACTACAACGAGGAGATCCTCGAGATCTGCGACAGCGTCTCGGTCCTGCGCGACGGCGATCTCGTGACCAGCAACCAGCCGGTGGGCACCATCGGCTCGGACGCGCTCAGCGAGATGGTGCTGGGACGCGGCCTGCAGCTCTTCGCCCGGGGCGCCGGGGCGACCGCCCGTAGCCCCGCCTCGGGCTGGCGCTTTGAAGCGCTGCGCAGCCCCGTCTTCGCGGTGGACCGGCTGGAGATCGCGGCCGGCGAAATCGTCGGCTTCGCCGGCCTGCCGGGGTCGGGCGCCCGGGAGCTGGCGCGCGCGATCTACGGCCTCATGCCGGCGTCCGGCACGATCGGGCACGCCGGCCTCACCCGGCCGCTTCCCGCCGACCCGACCGCCGCGCTCCGGGCCGGCATCGCCTTCCTGTCCGAGGACCGCCTGAAGGACGGCATCGTCGGCATCCACTCGATCGCCAAGAACATCACCCTGTCGAGCCTCGGCAGCATCGCGACCGGCAGCGTCATCTCGCCCACGCGGGAGCGTGTCCTCGTCGACGACCTGTTCAGGCGCCTGTCCATCAAGGCGCGCGACGCCGACCAGCTCTCGCTG
>CAXUMV010000285.1:0-2931 GCA_964252065.1 uncultured Lichenihabitans sp. | reverse complement strand
GCCTGCTGGCCACCAAGCCCAGGCTGCTGATCCTCAATGAGCCGACGCGCGGCATCGACGTCGGCGTCAAGGAGGAGGTCCACCGCATCGTCGACGCGCTGACCCGGGAGGGCGTCGCGGTCATCATCGTGACCTCCGACCTCGATGAGATGCTGCGCGCCGTCGACCGCGTGGTGCTGTTCTCGGGCGGCGCCGTTGTGGCCGACCGGCCGGCCGGCTCGCTCACCAGGGACGACGTGCTCGCCATCGCGTTCTCGTCGAGCCCGCCCGCGGCCTCGGCCTCCATCCAGACCCAGCCGGGAGTTGCCCTCGCATGACCGTTCAGACCGAACGCTCGACCCTCCGTGCCCCGGCATCGATCCCCGGCGTGCGTCGCCCGACCCTCGGCAAGCGCCTCCAGGGCGCGCTGGCCCATGTGGTATGGTTCTGGCTTGCCGGGCTGATCGTCATCTTCGGCGTCCTCAACCCGTTCTTCTTCTCGACCTCGAACCTGCAGAACGTGCTCGTGCAGGCGACCGTGCTGGGCCTGCTCGGCCTCGCCCAGTCGCTGGTGCTGCTGGTGGGCGAGATCGACCTCTCGATCGCGGCCGTGACCGGCATCTCGTCGGCGCTCGGCGCGCTGGCGATCCAGCGGCTGGGCCTGCCGGTAGGGCTCGGCATCGTGCTCGGCATCGGCATCGCCACCTTCGTCGGCTTCATCAACGGCCTCTGCGTGACGCGCCTCAAGATGGTGTCGCTGATCGAGAGCCTCGGCATGATGATCACGCTGCAGGGCGGCCTGCTCGCCATCACGCAGGGGAACACGCTGACCGACATGCCGGACAGCTATAATTGGATCGGCCAGGCGACGCTGGGCGGCTGGCCCGTCATGCCGCTGGTGCTCCTGTTCGCCTTCATCGCCATGGGGTTCATGCTGCGCCGTACGATCCTCGGCCGCAGCCTCTATGCGACGGGCGGCAACGCCGCGGCCGCGCTGGTCGCCGGCATCCGGGTCCAGACGGTCAAGATCGTCGCCTTCACGCTGTCGGGCTTCATCGCCGGGGTGGCGGGCTGGCTGCTGGCCGCCTGGCAGATGGCCATCACGTCGAACCAGGGCGAAGGCTTCCTGCTCTACGCCATCGCGGCCCCGATCATCGGCGGCGTCAGCGTGTTCGGCGGGCGCGGCGGCACGCTGGGCATCCTGGGCGGCGTGCTGCTGCTGACGGTCATCCACGTGGGTCTGGCGATCGTCTACGTGCCCTCGTTCTACGTCACCATGATCGGCGGCGTCCTCATCTTCGTCGCGGTCGCGGTGGACGCGCTGCGGGTCAACGTGCTCGGCGAAGGCTGACGCCCACGCCTCTCCCGGCAGGCCCGGCTTGCGGGCCTCCCGATATCGGCTAAGCTTCCGCCAAGACCGACACCATGTCGGCGCCGAGGGAGGTCGTCCTTGATCGAGGTTGAAGCGGGGTCGCGTCGGCGATGAGCGGGCGCCTGCTCGAGCTGACCGGCATCGAGAAGCGGTACGGCGGCGTCCACGCCTTGAAGGGCGTCGACTTCGATCTGGTGGACGGCGACGTGCATGTGCTGCTCGGGGAGAACGGCGCCGGTAAGTCGACCCTGATGGGCGTGCTGTCGGGCGCGGTGGCGCCCGACGAGGGCACGATCAGGCTCGAGGGGGCGGAGGTCCGCTTCGCCAGCCCGCGCGAGGCGCATGCGGTCGGCATCGCCATGATCCCGCAGGAACTCGATCTGGTGCCCGGCCTCGACATCGCGGCCAACCTGTTCCTCGGCAACGAGATCACCAGCGCGGGCGTGCTGGCCCATGGCGCGATGCGGCGCAAGGCGCAGGAGCTGCTGGCCCGGGCGGGCGTGTCGCTCGATGCAGGCCTTCCGGTCGCCAGTCTGCGCATGGGCGAGCGGCAGCTCGTCGCCATCGCAAAGGCGCTCTCGGCGAAGGCCCGGATCCTCATCATGGACGAGCCGACCGCGGCGCTCTCGGCGACCGAGGCCGACCATCTGTTCACCGTAGTGCGGGAGCTCTCGGCGCGCGGGGTCGCCATCGTCTACATCTCGCATCGGCTGGAAGAGGTGGCGCGCATCGCCAAGCGCGTGACCGTGATGCGCGACGGCGCGGTGGTCGGCACCACGACGCCGGACGCCCCGCAGGCGACGCTGGTCCAGATGCTCGTCGGGCGCCCCTTCTCCGATCTGTTTCCCCCGCGCGCCGGCCGGATCGGCAAGCCGATCCTCCGCCTCGACCACGCGGCCTTTGATCCCGCCATGCCGCGCGCCGGGTGGCAGGCGCCGCGCGACGTGTCGCTCACCGTGCACGAGGGCGAGATCGTCGGCCTCGCGGGCCTGATGGGGGTCGGCCGTACCGAGCTCCTGTCGGCCCTGCACGGGTTCGGCGCGAGCGGCCGGTGGCGCGGCACCGTCGAGGTGCGCGGGGCCGCGACGACGCTCGGCAGCATCCAGGCGGCCCGGCAGGCCGGCATCGCCTATGTGACGGACGATCGTCGCGGCACGGGGCTCGTGCTCCACCACACGGTCGCGCAGAATGTCGTGATGTCGACGCTGAAGCGCGTGACGCCCTTCGGTCTGGTGTCCGCGGCCATCGAGCGCCGCGAGGTGGCCAAGGCGCTCGCGGACTACGACGTCAGGCCGCGCCTGCCGCAGGCCAAGGTCGTCAACCTCTCCGGCGGCAACCAGCAGAAGGTGGTGTTCGCCAAGGAGCTGCTGAACGGCCCGAGCCTGCTGCTGCTCGACGAGCCCACCCGCGGCGTCGACGTGGGGGCCAAGGCCGAGATCTACCGCCGGCTGCGCGGCCTCGCCGACCAGGGGCTCGGCGTGCTGGTCGCCTCCTCCGAACTGCCCGAGCTCATCGGGCTGTGCGACCGCGTCATCGTCATGCACGAGGGGCGGACCATCCACGCCTTCGGCCCGGGGCCG
>CAXUMV010000284.1:0-5130 GCA_964252065.1 uncultured Lichenihabitans sp. | reverse complement strand
GGACCTTGACGATGATGACGGTGCTGCTGAGCGCCGCCGCGACCCCGAGATAGAGCGCGTCCCACTGCCCGCCGCCGAGCGGCAGGCCGAGCAGGACGAAGAGCCCCACCCCGAGCAGCGTGCAGCCGGCGATCTGCGCCCCGGCGCTGACCAGGATGGTACTGCCCGAGCGCACGATCTTCTTGAGGTCGATCTCGAGCCCGATCATGAACAGCAGGAAGATGAGGCCGAGCTCGGAGATGGTGGTGATCGTCTCCTTCGACTTGATGAGCGCGAAGCCCGACGGCCCGAGCAGGAACCCGCCGATCAGATAGGCGAGGATGACCGGCTGCCTGGCCAGCTGGGCCACGACCCCCAGCACCCAGGCCGCGACGGTGCACAGGGCCATGTCGTAGAGAAGATCGCTCATTCCGTCCTGGGAGGCTGATGCGGTGTTCCGTTCCCTTATGGCAGAGAGTGGGAGGCGAACGGAACCCGTCTCGCCAGTCCGTCGATCGCGAGATACGTCAGCGCCGCGGCGATCCAGGGCTGCCGCGTCCGAACAAGGGGAGGGCTTCGCCCGTCAGCCCTCGCGATCGTAGTCGGCGATCTGGTCGCAGAAGAGGTGCTTGCCGGGACGCAGGCCCGTCGGCTGGTCCAGGCTTCCCGCCGACACCGATACACGCCGTCCGTCGGCAGGCTCCCAGAACAGCTGCGAGCCGCAGGTCCCGCAAAAGCCCCGCCGGGACTGGGGCGAGGAGCGGTACCACCGGAGCTTGCGGCGGTCGGCCACCACCAGCGCATCCGGCTCGCAGGCCGTATAGGCCACCCCGTGCGAGGCGGCCCGCTGGCTCATGAGGCAATGGCAGTACGACACGTCCCGCAGCGGGCCATGGATGGAGAAGCGCACCGCCCCGCAGAGGCAGCTTCCAGTCGCCCGTGACGTCTCGGGGTCCATCGTCGTCCTCGTCCTGACCCTTGCCCTCCCCAATAATACTATTATTCTGGAACTGTCGTAAAGAGCGCGAGGAGCATGCCATGTGGACCGGAATGCGGGGTCTGGTGCGCGGGATCGTCGAGGACGTCCAGAGACACGCCCTTGTCGAACAGCTGCGGCGCATGGACGATCACCTGCTTCACGACATCGGGCTGCGCCGCGGTCAGCTCGACACCCTCCTCCTGCGTCCGCCCGCGGCGCGGACCAGAACCGCCGGCGGCCTCCGCCGGACGCCGGCCGTGCGGCCATCCCTGCAGGGCTGCGGCTGAGTGGATGAGGCGCTCCCCTTCGCCGAGGCGGCGCGCTGCCTCGCCGAGCTCGGACACCCGCACCGGCTGCAGATCTTCAATCTGCTCGTGAAGGCCGGCGGCGCGGGCTGCCGGGTCGGCGAGGTGCAGGCGGCCGTGGAGGTGCCGAAGTCGACCCTGTCGCATCACCTCGCCCAACTGGTCGCGATCGGCCTTATTACGCAGACGCGCGAGGGGCGCGTCCTGCGCTGCCGCATCGAGGCGGACCGCGCCCGCCTGGTCCAGCAGTTCGTCAACCGGTGTTGCGAAGGCTTGCCGACCGACTGAGCGGCCCATGGATCTCCCCCGGGCCCTCAGGATGGCTATGCTTCGACGGACGTGGGTGTCGTCTTCGCGAGCGCAGCGAAGCGATCCATGGTCAGGCTTCCGCACCGCCGTAGGGAGTGCCACGGCGCTGCGCGCCTTGCGATGACGAGCGGGTGAGGGCCCCCTCATCCGGCCTGTCGGCCACCTTCTCCCCGGAGGGGCGAAGGGCCTTCTCCGGCGAGCGGTCGCGGGACTGACGAGAAAAACCCTGTGCCGCCGGTCCGACCTATCCCGTGTTTCGCAGCCCGGCCGCGACCCCGTTGATCGAGATCAGGATTCCCCGCTGGACCTTGTCCTCGGTCTGGCCGGCGCGCCAGCGGCGGATGAGGTCGATCTGCAGGTGGTTGAGGGGGGTGATGTAGGGGAACCTGTGGCTGATCGAGCGGGCGAGGGTCGGGTTGTCGGCCAGGCGCTGCGTCGTGCCCGTGATGGCGTCGAGCATCTCGACCGTGGCGGTCCATTCGGCCTCGATGGCGGCGAAGATGCGCCCCGAGAGCTCGCGGTCGGGAACGAGGTCGGCGTAGCGGCGCGCGACCGCGGGGTCGGCCTTGGCCAGCACCATGTCCATGTTGGACAGGATGGTGCGGAAGAAGGGCCACTCCTTGTTCATGCGCTGCAGCAGCGCCAGGCGCCCCTCGCGATCGGGGGCGAGAAAGGCGCCGACCGCCGAGCCGAAGCCGAACCATCCGGGCAGCGTGACCCGGCTCTGGCCCCAGGAGAAGCTCCAGGGGATCGCCCGCAGATCCTCGATCTTGCGGGTGGATTTGCGCGAGGCCGGCCGCGACCCGATGTTGAGGTCGGCGATTTCGGCGATGGGGGTCGCGGCGAAGAAGTAGTCGGTGAAGCCCGGCATGTCGTAGACCACGGACCGGTAGGCCTGCATGCTGGCCGTCGAGAGCTCGGCGGCGGCCTCGAGGAAGGCGGCCTCGGGCTGGCTCTGGGTCGAGAGCAGCGTCGCCTCGAGGCTCGCGGCCATCAGGGTCTCGAGATTGCGCCGGCCGATCTCGGGGTTGGCGTATTTGCTCGAGATGATCTCGCCCTGCTCGGTCAGGCGGATCTGCCCGTTCACCGTGCCGGGCGGCTGGGCCAGGATCGCCTGGTAGCTCGGGCCGCCGCCGCGGCCGACCGTCCCGCCCCGGCCGTGGAACAGGCGCAGCGTGACGCCCTCCTCGGCCGCGAACATCCGGGCGAGTGCGGTCGAGGACCGGTAGAGCTCCCAGGTGCTCGTGAAGAAGCCGCCGTCCTTGTTGCTGTCCGAGTAGCCCAGCATGATGTCCTGCTGGCCGCCCGAGCGCTGCACCAACGCCTTGATGCCCGGCAGGGCGTAGAAGGCCCGCATGATGGGCTCGGCGTTGCGCAGGTCGGCGATGGTCTCGAACAGGGGCGAGACGATGAGGTCGGCGACCGCCCCGTCCTCGTCGAGCCCCCCGCGCATGAGGCCGAACTCCTTCTGCAGCAGCAGCACCTCGAGGAGGTCGCTGACGGTCTCGGTATGGCTGATGATGTAGTGCCGGATCGCCTCGGGCCCGAACTTCTGGCGCAGCGTGCGGGCGTTGTCGAAGATCTGCATCTCGTCCGCGCTGCGGTCCGAGTAGGGGAAGAACGGCAGGCGCAGGGGACGCTTGTCGTGCAGCAGGCCCAGGAGCAGGGCCTGCTTGGCGTCCTCGTCGAGCGCCGGGTAGTCGGGCTCGACCCCGGCCTCCTTGAGGAGCTCGGCCAGGGTCTCCTCGTGGCGGTCGGAGCTCTGGCGCAGATCGACGGTGGCGAGGTGGAACCCGAACACCTCGACGGCCCGGATCAGCGGCCCCAGGCGGAAGTCCGCCAGCGCCTCGGCATGGCGCGCGGCGAGCGAGGTGAAGACGCAGCGCAGGTCGACCAGCAGGGCCGCGGGGGAGGAGTACGGCGCGACGCCGGGCGGGGGCGGCACGGCGGGCTTGGCGCCGGTCAGCGCCGTCATGGTGGCGGCCGTCCGGACCGCGATGCCGAACATGGCCCGGCGGTAGGGCTCGTCGTCCCGGTGCGCGCTCGCGTCCCCCGAGGTGTCGGCCAGGGCGTCGACCTCGTCGCTGCAGCCGTTCAGCATGCGCGACATGGAGAGCTCGGCGCCCAGGTGCTGCATCTCCTCGAGATAGTAGGCGAAGGCGGTCTCGGCCTGCCGGTTCAGCGCCAGCGCAAGCGTCTCGGCGCCGACATTGGGGTTGCCGTCCCGGTCGCCGCCGATCCAGTTGCCCATCCGGAAGAAGGGCGCGACCCGCTGGCCGAGGTGGCGCTCGAGCTCGCCGTAGAGGAGCGGCAGCGCGCGCAGGAAGGTGGTCCGGTAGTAGCTCAGCGCGTTCTCGATCTCGTCCCGCACGGTCAGCTTGCGGAAGCGCAGCAGCCGCGTCTGCCAGAGCTGCATGACGCGCACGCGCAGCAGCGCCGTGCTGGCCGCCTTCTCGCGCTCGGTCTCGAGCATGTCGCGGGCGGCCAGCAGCTCGGCGAGGGCGAGCTCGGTGTCGAGCAGGCTCTTGCGCTGGACCTCGGTCGGATGGGCGGTCAGCACGGGCGACACGAAGGCCTTCGCCAGCGCCTCGGCGACGCGCGCCTTGTCGATGCCGGCCTCGGTCATGCGCTCGAAGGCGCGCGCGAGGGTGCCGTCCTGCGGGCGGCTTTCGCCGGCGTGCTCGCGCTCGTGCAGCACGCGGCGGCGGACGTGGTGGCGGTCCTCGGCGATGTTGGTGAGGTGGGCGAAGTAGCTGAAGGCGCGGGCGACCACGACCGCCTGGGAGGGCGTCAGGCCGCGCAGCAGCAGCTCGAGCTCATGGCCGGCGGACTGGTCGGCATTGCGCTGATAGGCGACGCTGAGGCGGCGGATGCGTTCGACGAGATCGAACAGCGCCTGGCCTTCCTGCTCGCGGATGATGTCGCCGAGCATCGAGCCGAGCAGCCGGATGTCCTCGATCAGCGGCTGGTCCTTGGCCAGGACCGCGTCGTCGCCCGCGGCCAGACCCATAAACGGTGCATTCATCGGGCGCCTCGCCGGTCGTGTCACGGCGAGGCCCTACGGCGGCCCGCCAAGCGCAGGGCGAACCCTCGCCCGGCCCACACAGCTTTTGCAAATCGCATGCCCTGCGACAAGCGCCAGCGCGGCAGGGGTCAGCTGAACAGGGAGCGGAGCTGGCCGATTAGGAAAGAGCGGCGGGTGTCGGTGAGGCGGGCCAGGAAGCTGTCGGCCCAGTGCTGGATGTCGTTGCGCTCGATCCGCGCATACATGGCGGTAAAGCGGCTGCGGCGCTCGTCGAGCGGCATGTCGAGCGCCTGCTTCATGGCGGCCGCCATGCCCTCGGTCTCGTGCGGATTGACGATCAGCGCTTCCTCGAGCTCGGCCGCGGCGCCGGCGAACTGCGAGAGGATCAGCACGCCGGGATCGTCGGGGTCCTGGGCCGCGATGTATTCCTTGGCGACCAGATTCATGCCGTCGCGCAGCGGGGTGACCAGTGCCCCGGCCGACATGCGGAACAGGGCCGCGAGCTCGGTGCGCGAATAGGGCCGGTTCACGTA
>CAXUMV010000283.1:0-5167 GCA_964252065.1 uncultured Lichenihabitans sp. | reverse complement strand
CGGCTACTGCGCCTCCTTCCTGCGGCATCGGCGGACCCTGCAGGTGTTCGACGCGACCTCCGGCCTGCTGCTGTCCTGCATCGCGATCGCGATGGGGGTCGCCCTGGTCCACCAGACGAGCTGATGCCGTCTCATCCGCCCGTGCCCCGAGTCGCCCTCGCCCGGCCCGTCATCACGAGGCGCGGTGACGATCCACGGTCCCCGCGAGAAGAATGGATCGCGTCGCTGCGATCGCGAAGACGACATCGGCGGTCGAGGCCAGTGGGGCGGTCGTCAGCGCACCGAGGAGACGTGCTCCTTCACGCCTGACTTGATGATCCAGGCCACGAACAGTGCCAGGATGTTCACCATCGCCACCGTGAAGACGGTCCAGCCGCGCTGCGGCAGGGTCGGCAGGTCGCTCAGTTCGGGCTCGACGACCCGCTCGATGTAGAGCTGCTTGCGCCGGGCCTCGGTGCGGGCCGTGTCGAGCGAGGTGCTGGCGATGCCGAGCGCCTTGGTGGCGAACTCCCGCTCGAGGGTCAGGCGCTGGTACTGCCCGAGCTTGTCGGCGAGACCCTCCTTGGCGCTCGTCACCCGCTGCTGCTCGCGGGCGATCTGCTGGCGCGTCACCTCGGCCTGGCGCAGCAGCACGGGGAGCGAGGGGTTGTTGGGCGAGGCGACGCTCATGTCGGCGATGCGCGCCTGCTCCTGCGCGAGATCGGCCTGCAGCTTGCCAACGATCTCGGACACCATGATCGAGTTGGTGACCGGGTCGATCATGGTTTCCTTGTTCTGGAAGGCCGTGATGGCGACCTGGGCGTCCGTCAGACGCTCCTCCTGGTGCTTCACCTCCGCCTCGGCGGAGCCCACGGCATCCTGGTGGATACGGGTGTTCACCTCGTTGACGAGATCCTCGCCCATCGCCAGCAGGGACCGTGAAATCTGCAGCGCGTCGTCGGGCCGGAACGCCTCGGCGTCGAGCGAGGTGAGGCCGGTGGTCGAGTTGTAGGTGACCAGCGTCATGCGCTTGTAGAAGCGGAACAGGTCCTCGTTCGAGGTCCCGTAGAGGATCGAGGGATAGCGCGACAGCAGGTCGATCCCCTCCCGGCCGTAGATCTCGGCGATCGGCATCTGCGCCTGCAGCCGGCGCAGCGCATCGCGCGACTCGAGGAAGTTCTGCACCGTGAACGTATCGTCCTCGGCGCGCCCGAGCCCGGCCATGGACAGGAAAGCGCCGAGCCCGCTGTCGCCGGCGGGTTTTGAGGCGGTGCGCACCAGGAACACCGCGTGGGACACGTAGCGCCCGCTGGCGATCAGCCCGTAATAGCCCGAGGCCAGGAGCGTCGGCGACACGAACAGGAAGGCGAGCAGGATCGGCCGCCAGCGCGCCTTGGCGATCCGGGCCGCGTCCGGCAGCCTGATGGCGCCCGGACGAAACAGCGCCCCGCCCTTCGCCGGGGCGGGCTGGGCCACCTCGCCGCGCGAGACCGGCGCGGCAAGCGCGTCCAGGAGCTCGGCCTCGCGAACATCGGTCATCGGGTCACCGGTCCTTGCTCCTTCGTCCTCGCGGGGATGCCCTAGGTAGGACCGTTGTCATTTTCGAGGCTATCCATCCTACCGCACGCGACGCGCGTCCCGCCGCGTCCAAAATGCAACAATCGCGCCTTTCCGGCCGCCGTGCGGCACGAGCCGCATTTCCGTGCCAATCTGACGGTATCGGCGCCCCTGGACTGCCGGTCACGATCACCGCCGATCCCTGACATGCCCCCTTGTCCAGCGGCGCCGCGCCGTTGATCCCAACGAGGATGCCCGAACTCTTGCTGCGCGAAGACATCCAGCTCCAGACCGTCCAGCTCGTCCGCCTCGTGCCCGAGGTCGGCGGCATCGCGGCCACGCCCGGCGAGCGGCTGCGACGGCGGATCGTGGACCGGATCCCCTTCGTGGGACTGGTGGTGCTGCCGACGCTGCTGGCGATCCTCTACTGCTTCGTCCTGGCGGCGCCCCGCTACCAATCCGACGTGACCTATGTCGTGCGCACGCCCGGCACGACGGCGTCGAGCGAGATCGCCTCGGTCGTGCAGGGCTCGGGCATCGTCAAGTCCAACGACGACGTCTACGTGGCCAAGGAATACCTGCAGTCCCGCGACGCCATGCAGCAGCTGGTCGACAAGGACGGCCTGCTGGCCATGTTCGCGAATGCCGGCTGGGACCCCCTGTGGCGCTACCCCCTGTTCGGGACCGGGACGCAGGACGGGCTGGTCAAGCACTACAAGGCGTTCGTGACCATCGAGTCGAGCGCCAGCACGGGCATCAGCAAACTGTCCATGCAGGCGTTCTCCCCCGAGGACGCCCAGCGCCTGGCGAACGCGCTGATCGACCATACCGAGCAGTTCCTGAACGGCCTCAACGGGCGCGCCCAGAGGGATGCGGTCGACAGCGCCGTCGCCGATGTCGAGCGCGCCAAGCTCAAGGCCTATGCCGCGCTCGACGCCGTCACGGCGTTCCGCAACGCCGAGGAGACCGTCGATCCGACGAAATCCTCCAGCGGCATCGTCGCGGGCATCAGCAGCCTCTCGCTCGAGGTGGCCTCGAGCAACGCGCGGCTGGCCGAACTGATGACCACCGCGCCCCAGAGTCCGGAGATCCCGACGCTGCGCAGTCGCGTCGCGGCGCTGCAGGAGCAGATCGGCAAGCAGCGCCAGCAGCTGGGCGGCGATGCCTCCTCGCTCGCCCCGCGCATCGAGCGCTACCAGCGTCTCCTGCTGGAGCAGCAGTTCGCCGAGAAAGCCTTCGTGTCGGCGCTGACCTCGCTCGAGGCGGCCCGCCTCGACGCCAGCCGCCAGCGCATCTTCGTCGAACGGATCACGAGCGCGGACCGGCCGGACCTTCCCGCCTACCCGCTTCGGGTGACCACCATCCTCTGCGTCTTCGGCCTTGGGCTCCTGACCTGGTGGGTGGCCCACCAGCTCGGCCGCGACGCCCGCGAGCACGGCCGCAAATGAGCAAGGCCGCCGCCCTCGCGCCGTTCCTGGAGGCCGCCGGCCCGTCGGTCGCGGCGCCGGACGCCGTGCCGGACCGGAGCATCGCGGCCATCGACGTCGTCAAGGAGTTCGACACCGAGCATGGGCGGCGGCGGGTGCTCGACGGCATCTCGTTCAAACTGCTCATGGGGGAGCGCATCGCCATCCTGGGCCGGAACGGCGCCGGCAAGTCGACTATGATCCAGATCCTATCGGGGCTGCAGAAGCCGACCACCGGCCGCATCCACCGGGGCCTGCGCATGTCCTGGCCGCTGGCCTTCGCGGGGGGCTTCGAGGGCGACCTCACCGGCTACGACAACATCCGCTTCATCTCGCGCATCTACAACGCCCCGTTCCGCGAGACCTTCGACTACGTCGACGACTTCGCCGAGCTCGGCAAATACCTGTTCGAGCCGATGCGGTTCTACTCGAGCGGCATGAAGATGCGCCTGGGGTTCGCGCTGTCGCTCGCCATCAACTTCGACTGCATCCTCATCGACGAGGTGATCCTGGTCGGGGACCAGCATTTCCAGGCGAAATGCGCGCGCGAGCTGTTCGAGAACCGCAAGCATTGCGCGATGATCATCGCCACGCACGCGCTCGACGTCGTGACCACCTACTGCACGCAGGCCCTCATCATGAAGAACGGCCGGGGCCGCGTCTTCACCGACATGCCGCTCGCGGCGCGGATCTACGCGTCCCTGTGATCGATGGCCGAGATGCGGGCGTCGCGGGTGAAGATCAGTTGCCCGAGCGCCACGTGGCCCTCGATGACCCCTTCGTCGGTCGTCAGCTGGATCTCGAGGAAGTGCTCGGGATCGACGTGGCGCATGGTGAACACGGCCTCGAAGGCGCCCCCGTCCTGCGGCCGGAACGCGACCCTGGCGATCGGCCGGTCCTTGGCCAGGAGCACCAGGCGGAACGGGACGCCCTTGGCTTCGGCCGAGAAGGCGACGACGAGCCGTGCCTGCCATTCGCCCGGTGGCAGGAAGAAGTACGGCCCGTAATAGATGACCCGTGCCCCGCCCGTCAGGTCCACCACCGGCGGGGCGGGCTCGTCCGGCCGGTCGCCGAGCATGAAGGTGCGCGTCGGCCAGGCGACCGGACCGACATCGGGGCTGACCGCGCCGTGCACAAGCGGGGACAGCACCTGGCGGACAGCGGCCGCCTCGTCCGCCGCGACGATGTCCTTCAGCTGGTCCAGCCGGGCGTAATGCTCGACATGCCGCGCCAGCACCTCCTCGAGCGACAGGTTCTCGCCCTCCGGCCCCGCGAAATGCTCGACCAGCGCGGCTTCCGCGTCGGGGCGCACGCGCAGCTTGAGGTGCGCCATGAGGGTCGACAGCACGACCCGGGCGGGCTTGACCGAGCCGCGCTCGATCAGCAGCACGGCCGGGTTCTCGAACAGGAGATGGTGCCCGCAGGCCGCCCGGGTCTGGTGGCGCAGCGCCGCCTCGAAAGGCATCGCGCGGGCCGCCATGGCGTAGCGCACGCTGTCGACGGGGTCGTCGAGCACGGCCGCGACGCTCAGCTCGCGGCTCTCGATGAGGTCCATGATCCGGCGGCCGGGCGCCATCACGATCTCGGCCCGGGCCTCGCCATGCGTCCGGCCGAGATCGGCCAGGATGTCGTCCACCTCGCCCGAATGCACTTCGGCGGGGCGCTCGGACGCGCTATAGGCTTGCCGGATGAAATCAGCCACCCAGGTGCCGAGCACGCCGGTGCCGGTCATCACGATGACGTCGTGCACATCCTCGGCGATCGTCACAGGCAGCGGTCCTCGGGCAGGCGTGCCGCCGCAGGCGGACGGGTCACGCGGCTTGTCGGCGCGATGACCGCATAGCAAGGCGGGCTTCGCCTTGCCAGGCTGCATGGCGACCAGCCGCCCTTCCCACCCTCGAGCGGTTCGAAGACACGTCCATGGCGACCATCCTCTACGACGGACGCGATGCCTTTCGCCAGGGAGGCACGGGCATCGCGACCTATGCCCGGACCCTCAGCGGGATCGCCAAGGGGCTCGGCTTCGGCACGCAGCAGGTCGTCTCCAGCAACTTTCCCCTCGACAGCCGGGATCCCATCTGGAACGAGATCCGGTTCAACGACGTGACCGGCAAGAGCTACTTCATCGATGCGGCGATCCGCGTCGCCTGGCGCTGCACCCTGGG
>CAXUMV010000282.1:0-5232 GCA_964252065.1 uncultured Lichenihabitans sp. | reverse complement strand
CATGGGCTGCTCGACTTTCTCGAACTTCACCGTGCTGCCCGAGATCGCCCTCGCCAAGGTCCGGTCCGACGCCCCGTTCGACAAGATCTGCTACATCGGCTGCGGGGTGACGACCGGCATCGGGGCGGTGATCTACACCGGCAAGGTCTGGCCCGGCGCCAACGTCGTGGTGTTCGGGCTCGGCGGCATCGGGCTCAACGTGATCCAGGGCGCCCGCATGGTCGGGGCGGACAAGATCATCGGGGTCGACATCAACCCCGCCAAGGTGGCCATCGCCAGAAAATTCGGCATGACACATTTCATCGACCCGACCGAGGTCGGGGCCGACAAGGTCGTCGCCGCGATCGTCGATGCCACCGACGGGGGCGCGGACTTCTCCTTCGACTGCACCGGCAACGTCACCGTGATGCGCCAGGCGCTCGAGTGCACGCACCGGGGCTGGGGCACCTCGATCATCATCGGCGTCGCCCCCGCGGGCGCCGAGATCGGCACCCGGCCGTTCCAGCTCGTGACCGGCCGCAATTGGCGCGGCACCGCGTTCGGGGGCGCCCGCGGCCGCACCGACGTCCCCAAGATCGTCGACTGGTACATGGAGGGGAAGATCAACATCGACGACCTGATCACCCACACCATGCCGCTCGAGGAGATCAACACCGCCTTCGATCTCATGCACGAGGGCAAGTCGATCCGGTCCGTGGTCGTTTACTGAGGCCTGCGAACCTTGCTGGCGTCTGCCGCGTTCAAGCTCCACGATGTTCCGAGGAGCGAGTGACAGCCATGGCCCATGTCGACGTGATCGATGCGCAGCACACGCGCAAGAGCAAGACCGGAGAGCGGCACCTGGTGAAGGGCCAGGCGATGTCGATGCGCATGTGGGACAGCGAGCCCGCCGGCATCGAGAAGAAGACCATGACGCGCGACTACGAGACGCTCGGCTACTGCATCGCGGGACGGGCCGAGGTCATTATCGAGGGCGTGTCGGCGATGCTGACGCCGGGCGCTTCCTGGCTGGTGCCCCGGGGCGCCGCCCACAGCTACGAGATCCTCGAGCCGTTCACGGCCATTGAGGCGAGCTCGCCCCCCACCAACATCTGACCCTCTCGGCGGTCACGGCACGAACACCGTGACGGCTCCGGGCCTGACCCGGAAGCGCACGGGCGTCCGGGTCGTGATCTCGCCATCGGTGTTGACCGACCGCGGCCGCCGCGTCCGCACCGTGATGTCCGAACCCGACAGGGTACGCACCTCCTCCCACCGGCCATGGTCCCCGCGCCGCATGGCGGGAAGCAGCGCGAGCAGGCGCCAGAAGCGCCGCACCTCCAGGCTGTAGACGTTGAGCCGGCCGTCATCGATGGCCGCGGCCTCCGACACCGTCATGCCGCCGCCGTAGTGCCGCCCGTTGCCCACCGCGAGGTGGATGGTGCGGCTGCGCTGGACACGGCCGTCCTCCTCGATGAGCGCCGTGAAGCGGCTCATCCGCCGCAGGGCCCGGACCCCCGCCACGAGATAGCCCAAGGTGCCCCAGCGCTGCTTGGCGTCGCGCGTCAGGGCCCGCGTGAGATCCACCCCGAACCCGATGCTCGCCACGTTGAAGAACGGGTGGCCGTTCGCCTCGCCGACATCGATGCGCCGCGTCCCGCCCGCCGCGATGACCGCCTCGGCGGCCCGCAGGTCGGGCACGATGCCGAGCGTCCGGGCGAGGTCGTTGGCGGTCCCGAGCGGCAGGATGCCGAGCGGCAGTCCCGTGGCGAGGAGCCCCGGCAGGGCGGCGTTGAGGGTGCCGTCGCCGCCGCCGACCACCATGAGGTCGGCCCCCGCGGCCTGGGCCTCGATCGCCTCGCCCAGGCGCGCTGGATCCTCGCAGGCGATCGGCCGGGTCGCGATGCTCGCCTCCAGCAGCGCCGCCCGGACCGCCTCGGAGGCCTGTGCGCCGCCGCGGCTCTTGCGGTTGACGACCAGCAGGGCGGTCCTGGGGCTCAAGGGCGCTCGTAGGTGCCGATGAGCACGCCCTTGGCCGACACCTTACCCTTGAGGGCGTGCACCACCGCGCCCCGCCCCGGCTCCCCGGTCAGGCCCGAGGCCTTCCCCAGGGCGAAGAGCTGGACCACGTAGCGGTGGGCGCCGTGGCCGGAGGGCGGGTCGGGCGGCAGGTAGCCGGCCTTGAGGAACGAGTTCTGGCCGACCGCGACGGCCGGGGCCGCCTCGCCACCGCCGAGCGCGCCCTCGGGCAGCGCTCCCTCGGCCGGCAGGCCGAACGCGATGGCGTGCACCAGCGGGTCGATGCTGGGGCTGTCGGCATCCTCCACCACGAGCACGACCTCCGCCGTGCCACGCGGCACGTTCGTCCAGGCGAGCGGCGGCGAGCGACCGGCGCCGTCGGCCGTGAAGGCGGCGGGCATGGGCCGCTCGTGCGCGAAGGCCGCGCTCTCGACCGCGATCGTCGCGGGGACGTCGCCGAACGCGGCCGAGGCGAGCGTCTTCTCGAGCCCGGGCCGGACGCCCTTGAGGGCTTCGCCGACGATGGAGGGGAGTTTTTCGAGCATCGCCGATCCTTGCACGCCGCGGGGTTCGTGTCGAAACGCGCGGAGCGCCGCTTCGGGTGCGTGGGAGCGCCGCGTGCGGCCCGGCCGGGGCGCGAACCTCGGCCGCGGCCGCGCGTTCGACATCATAACCTCGCGGTCGGCGCGAGGCCGAATGGAGGCGGCCGCGTCATGAAGCTCTATTGGGGTCCCCACACCTGCGCCATCGGCATCCACGTCCTGCTGGAAGAGATCGGCCGGCCCTACGACACCCAGAAGGTGGACGTGGTCGGGGGCGAAGCGGAGAAGCCCGCCTTCCGGGCCGTCAACCCCAAGGGCAAGGTGCCGACCCTGCTGCGCGACGACGGCTCGGTGCTGACGGAGTTCGGGGCCATCGCGACCTGGCTGGCCCGCACCAACCCCGACAAGCACCTGCTGCCCGACACGCCCGAGGACGAGGCCCGGGCCATCGAGATCATGGACTACGTGGTCGGCACCGTGCACACCCAGGCCTTCTCCCGAATCTTCGCCCCCGCGAAGTTCGAGCCCAAGGACCTGGTGCACGGCACGCTTGGCTTGGGCAAGAGCTCGACCAAGGACGAAGGCCGCACCATGGCCCGCCAGGGCCTCGACATCCTGGCGGTCGCCCTGGCCGGCAAGCCCTATGCGGGCGGTGCGCGCTTCGGCATCGCGGACGCCGCGCTGTTCTACGTCGAGCGCTGGGCGCCGATGGTCGACATCTCGCTGCCGCCGGTGCTCGCGGCGCACCTCGAGCGCATGAAAGGGCGGCCGGCGGTGCAGCGGGTGATGGCGGCGGAGGGGGAGTGAACCGGAAGCACAGGCCTTCTGGCCTTGGTGCGAAGGACGGTACAAGCCGCACGCCCGGTTGAGGGCGCGGGCCCGGCGGTCTAACAAGGGTGGATGGACGTCCCGATCACCGATGCGACGACGCAACTGACCGACCTCGTCCGTCGCGCCGAAGGCGGCGAGGAGATCGTCCTGACCCGCCAGGACAACGCCACGGTGCGTCTCGTGCCCGTCGAGCCGGCACCGGACCGTTCCAAGCGGCATGGCCTCCTCCAGGCCGTTCGGAGCGCCGCCGCGGCGCTAGTCACGACTGGCCCAAACGCGGCGCGGAGCCAGGATTTCCTGTATGACGTGGAGGGCCTGCCCTCTCGCGGTCCATGATCACCTACGCTGCCCATGCCCGCACCGCGATCACCGAACGCGAGATCGATCCGGCCTGGGTGGAGCGGACCGTCGTGCAACCGGATATTGTCGAGCCGGACCCCTCGCATCCCGACCGTGTGCGCGCCTTTCGCGCTATACCGGAGCGCGACGGCCGCGTCCTGCGCGTCGTCTACGTGCAGACAGGCGACGACAAGCGTATCATCACTGTGTTTTTCGATCGGGGCCGGAGGCGCTCACCGTGAAGACCAGTTACGACCCCGAGACCGACGCACTCTATGTCCGCCTCGCCGACGCGTCGATCGAGTCGAGCGAGGAAGTCCGACCCGGCATCGTGCTCGACTTCGATACGTCTGGTCGCCTCGTGGCGATCGAGGTTCTGGATGCCAAGTTGCGTCTGGCAAGCGGCACGGACTTATCGACGCTTGGGGCAGCCGAAGGGGCGAACATGCTGGCGTATACTGAGCGATAATCTCGCTGTCACAACCCTCACCTTAATATAAATTCTTATTAGATTAATGCTACGCAATGTCAGGAACTAGTGCAAAACCACTTACTCCGTGTCTTAAAGTAAAGTAGCTAATTATGTCTGTTCTATGCCGATGAGTGGCTTCAATTTCGAGTTCAGAACCCTCAATATTTCGACTCTCGATAAGGCATCCTCGCGAAGCAAGCTGTCCAGCCGAGAGCTTTGATATAGGTGCCATGTCTGTTCGTCCACTTCGATATGACCGATATCGATAGTTTTGGGTGTTTACGCGAACCAGTAGCTCGTAAACCGCATGCACAATGGATGTTACATACAAAAACATTTCCGGTATTTTTGACGACGAACTGTGTCGAAGATTCCTGACTGGGATCAAGATTAAATTAGATTTTTGCCGAATTTCAGGAGCTAAACTCCCTACAACTTTAGATTTTAAGCGTTCGATGTTATTTGATTTAAGAGACGCCGGTTTCTTCATCTGAGGACAGCTCTCTTTACCGCCGCCCCCGCTGCTTCCAACTCTTCACCCCCGGATCAGGCTTCTCCCGCCTGACCCCCTCCCCCACCAGCGGCCGCACCTCGGCCCCCGGCCCCATCTCGTCCAACCCAGGCTTCCTGGCCAGCGCCGCCCGCGGCGCCGCCTCCCCGCCCCCGAAATTATGCGGGCCCATGTCAGCGTCGGTCGGCTTGCGGGGCCGCTCGGCGGTGCGGGCCGGCACGTTGGCGCTGCGGCCGTACTTGCGGGGGCCGGCGAAGCGGCCGGCTTCGGCCTGCACGGCCTCCTGGCGGGCCATGGGGTCCTCGCCGAGGGCGAGCTCGGTGAGCTGCAGGCGCTTGAGCTCGTCGCGCAGGCGCGCGGCCTCCTCGAATTCGAGGTTGGCGGCGGCCTCGCGCATGCGCTTCTCGAGGTCGGCGACCGTCGCCTTGAAATTGTGGCCGATCAGGGTCTCGGGCGCCGCCAGCCCCGTGTCGACCGTCACGTGGTCGGCCTCGTAGACCGAGCCCAGGATGTCGGCGATGCCGCGCTTGATGGTGGCG
>CAXUMV010000281.1:0-5236 GCA_964252065.1 uncultured Lichenihabitans sp. | reverse complement strand
CGATCCATGCCACAGTGCGGAAGCCCGGAGATGGATCGCTTCGCTGCGCTCGCGAAGACGACACCGGCGGTCGGCGCCGGTTCTGCTCGACGCAGCTTGGTCTGGCAGGATCATCCGCCCCCCAACAACCCCTCATCCGCCCTGTCGGGCACCTTCTCCCCGCTTGCCGCGGGGCGAAGGGGCTAGCCGGGATGGACCGGGCAAATGCCTCGCCCGCGGGTACGGGCAATTCGCCGGTTTCCGCTGGTTACCGCTTTACCCTTCGGCGCGGCTTGCCGCCGTTGCGGCGCAAAGCGCAGCAAATCGGAAGGCTGCGTTGACACCTTGAGGGCGACTGTCCGGGCGTTGCGAAGGGGACGGTCATGATCTGGGTCGGCATCGCCTATATGGCAGGGCTTGCGGTTCTGCTTCATCTTGTGGAGAACGCGCCGCTCGACGACGAGCACCGCTATTCGGACGGCAGCTGACCCATCAGGCTGCGCCAACGCGACTGCGGGCCCGCTGGATGTCCTCGCCGAGGGCGATGTTGAAGCGGAACGCCGATTCGGCTTCGGCCAGCACGGGCTCGACATCCTCGAGCTGCAGGCCGGCCCGGTCGATCCCGTCGCGGTAGGCGCGGGCGAGCGCCGCGGGGTCGGGCGCCATGGGAAAGTCGTAGAAGGACAGGCCCGGTCCATCGAGACCCAGCCGGCGGCCGATCAGGCGCTTCAGGATCTGCCCGCCGTTGAGGTCCCCGAGATAGCGGACATAGGCGTGGGCGATCAGCCCCGCGCCGAAACCGCTTAGCGCGCAGGCGCCGACCCGTGCCGCATAGCCGGCCGCGCTCGGCACCAGCTCGCCATCCGCGTCGCCGGCGGCATCCAGGTGAATGATGTCCGCCTGCAGCGCGGCGGCCCGGTACACCGCCGGGTCGGCCAGCGGGGCGAGGCGAGGATCCCGTCCCGGCTGGGCGAGCGCGTGTTCCAGCGCCTCGTAGACTGGCAGGAGGTTGCGCAGCAGCATCGCGTAGCCCGCCCGGTCGATGTCGCCGCGCAGGAGATCGCGCAGGACGCCGGAGCGTTCGGCCTCCCGGTGGAGCCCCGCGGTCCGCGTCTTCAGCTGATCGGACAGGCCCGCAGGCACCTCGCGCGTCATGGGACGCTTCCTCGGCGGTCCGCCGGCAAAACACAACCCGGGGGCCCGCCTCTTCGCCTTGAGGGTCCCGGGGCCCCGGCTATTTCGGCTGGCCGTCCGGCCCGAGCGTCTTCAGGAACGCCACCACGTTGTCGATGTCGGATTGCTTGGAGAATCCCGCAAAGCTCATCTTGGTGCCCGGCACCTTGGCCTTGGGGTCCTTCAGGTACTCCTTGAGGGTCGCCTCGTCCCAGGTGATCCCCGATCCCTTGTTGGCCTCCGAATAATTATAGTCGGGATAAATGCCGGCCTTGCGTCCCACGACGCCGTTCAGCACCGGGCCGATCGAGTTCTTGGCCGAGGGGCCGAACTGGTGGCAGGTCTTGCAGACCTTGGCGGTCGTCGCGCCCTTCGCCGCGTCGCCCTCGTCGGCAAAGCCGGATTGAACACCGGCAAGGAGCACGGCGGCGCCCACCAAGACCTTGATTGTCATCGATCCTCCACCCGTCCGCCACCCGGACGATGCCGGCCAATTTGGAGTCATTCCAAGCCTTGTCAATGGATCGGGCATGTGTGCCTACCGGCGGAGCCCGCGGATCAGGCGGGCCCGGCGGCCCGCTCCATACCGGTCGACAGCGCCCGCCGGAGGCTGCGCTCGTCATAGGGCTTGGCGACGACCGGCGTGCGCCCGAATCGCTCGGGAATGATGCTGCTCTCGCCGTAGCCGGTCGCAAACACGAAGGGCACGCGCGTGGCCGTGAGCGCATCGGCGACGGCGAAGGAGGTCTCGCCCGACAGGTTGACGTCGAGGATCGCGGCGTCGAAGGCGCCGACCCGCAGCGCCCGCCGCGCGTCCGCCACGTTGCCCGCGATCTCGACCTCGAGCCCCGCCTCGTTCAGCATGCCCTGGGCGTCGAGCGCGATCATCATGCTGTCCTCGACGAGGAGCAGCCGCTTGCCCGAGAGATCCGCGATGGGATCGGGCGCCGCGCCGTCCGGCGAGGCCGGACCCTCGAGCGGTGCGGCATCGAGGACGAGATGGGCCGCCGGCACGGTGAAGTGTCCCTCGACGCCGCCGGGCCGGTAGTCGACCCGGCTTTCGCCCCCGAGCTCGAAGGGGATGGTCTGCTCGACCACGACCGAACCGAAGCCGCGGCGTGTCGGGGTCACGACGCTGGGGCCGCCCGACTCCTGCCAGTGCACGACCAGCGGACCCTCCGCCTCGAGGCGCCAGCCGATGGCAAGATGGCCCGAGGGGACGCTGAGCGCCCCGTACTGGCCGCGTTGGTCATCATCTCGTGGAACACCAGGGCGAGCGTCTGGTAGGCGCGCGAGCCCAGCGTGACGGGCGGCCCCTCGAGCGAGACCCGGTTGCCGGCCGCCCCGGCCCAGGCCTCGATCTCCGCATCCATGAGGCGCCGCAGCGGCGCGCCCTTGTAGCCGACGGCGGTGAGCTGGTCGTGCGCGAAGGCGAGCGCCCGGATGCGGTGCTCGAGGTCGGCCGTGAACGCTTCGACGCTGCGGGCGTCGTTCCGGCTCTGGCGCACCAGCGAGCGGATCAGCGCAAGCATGTTCTTCACGCGATGGTTGAGCTCGGCGATCAGCATCGCCTGGCTCTCGTGCGCGGCCTTGCGCTCGCGGTTGAGGAGGTCGGCCCGCCGCAGGATCACGTCGAGCAGCGACACGCGCAGCGTCTTGACCACCTGCACCTCGGCGGGCTGCCAGGGGTCCGCCTCGCCGCGCACGAGCTCGCGCCAGGCCTCGAAGCTCTTGCGCGGCCCGATGCGGCCCGTCCCGCCCTGCACGGTCACGGGCTTGGTCGGATTGCCGCCCCAGACCACCGTCCGGACCACCTCCTGCCGGAAGAACAGCAGGTACTCCCGCGTGCTGCGCAGGAACCGCACGGCCATGAGGCCGCTCACGCGGTCGGCGAAACTGCCGGCCAGCGGAAAGGCGTCCGCCAACCGATGGGTCACGAAGGGCTCGTGCGATTCCTGCGCGTCCAGCATGTCGATCAGCGCGGGCATCACGCTGAGCGGGGGCACGACGCCGACGCCCGTGAAGCGCCCGTCGCTCCAGACGCCCAGGCCATCGCAGGCGACGAGCTGCTTCAGCGCCGCCTCCGAGCGCGGCAGCTCCTCGAGCAGCATCCGGTCGGCCGGCATCGCGGCGATGAAGCGGTCATGGGCCTCCCGCAGGCGCGCCACATCGGCCTGCTCCTCGGCCGCCTCCCGCGCCTCGATCTGCAGGGACAGGATCTGGCCGAACATCTCGGTCGCCGCGCAGGTCGAGGCGGCGATGCGGCGCGGGGCCTCGTGATGGCAGGCGATCAGCCCCCAGAGGCGGTCCCCCATGATCAGCGACACCGTGAGCGTCGCGGCCGAGCCCATGTTGCGCAGATATTCGAGGTGGACCGGCGAGACGCTCCGCAGCGTCGCAAGGCTCAGATCGAGCGATCCGCCGGCGCCGGCCGCGATCGGCACCGGCTCGTACCCGACGTCGACGATCATCCGCAGCCATTGCCGGTGGTAAAGGGCGCGGGCCTGCGCAGGGATGTCCGAGGCCGGGTAGCGCAAGCCCAGGAAGGGGTCGAGGCCCGGCCGGAGCGCCTCGGCCACGACCTCGCCGCTCTCGTCGGGGCGGAACCTGTAGATCATCACCCGGTCGTAGCCCGTGACCGACCGGACCTGGCTGGCCGCCATCTGGAGGAAGCGGGCGAGGGTCGGGGCGCGTTTCAGCCGGCCCATCATGCTCTTGACCAGCACGATGGGGTCGGTCGAGGTCGTGTGCGCGCCGGCATGGTCGGTGATCTCGATGATCGCCTTGCCGCCGCTGGCATGGATGGCGACGTCCGCCCGGCGCTCGCCCGCACCCGGGACGACGTCGATCAGCCGCTCGGCGGAGCCGGAGATCATCGCTCCCTGGAGGGTGTTGCGGAGGTCGTGCAGGACGTCCCGGCGCAGGATCGCGTCGGCTGGCCGGCCGAGGATGGCCGTATCGTCGTCGAAGCCCAGGAAGGACCCGGCGTTGCTCGACGCATCCGTGACGATCCACGACGAAAGGTCGCACGCGATCAGGGCGCCATGCGGCTGCACGGCGCCCGAGAGGTGGATCGGCTCGGCCTCGCACGCGGTGAGGTCCGGCGCCGTCACCTCGGAATCCATCTCCTCGGGAGGCAAGGGCGACCTCTTACTCACCGGCCACGGCCTGATCCTGGTCGCCTGATCGAGCGCCGTTGCTGGTTCGTCCGGGGGCGGACGGAGTGGAATGCGACGTCATCGCCGGTATTCCTCCCCTGAACAAAGGTTGAACGCAAGCTCGACGAGACCTTCGACGCCTTGCCGCGCCTTTCGGTCGGGTATTGACGCCTCGCCATGCAGCCCGCAAGCAGCGCTAGGGTGACCGCGGCGGGGAGAGGATCGGCTTGGGGCCAGGGTGGGGGTGGATCGCTCGGCTGCTGGTCGCCTGGGGAACGGTCGCCTTGGTCACCGGGGCAGGGTCCTGGCTGTCCGAGGCCACAGCGAGCGCCGGACTGACGGCGGGCCTCTTCTTCGTCCTTCTCGCCGTGGTGATGTGGTCCGCCTTCGGGGTGGTCGACCAGGCCGATGCCCTGGCCGAGCGGCTGGGCGAGCCCTACGGCACCCTGATCCTGACGCTCGCCATCGTGATCATCGAGGTCGCCCTGATCGGCGCCGTCACGCTCGGCACGGACGAGGCGACCCTCGGCCGCGACACCATGTTCGCCGTGCTCATGATCGTGCTCAACGGGGTGGTCGGGCTGGGGCTGCTGATCGGGGGGTGGCGCTACGGCGCGCAGGCCTACAACCTCGAAGGCGCGAGCGCCTATCTCGCCGTCATCATGCCGCTGGCCGTGATCGCGCTGACCCTGCCGAACTTCACGACCTCGACCAGCGCGGGGACGCTCAGCACGGCGCAGTCGATCGCCTTCGCGGTCTTCACGCTCGTGCTCTACGGCGTCTTCCTCCTGCTGCAGACGGGTCGGCTGCAGCACTTCTTCATCATGCCGGACCTGCCGGCCGACACCGAGGAGCACCGATCCCACGAGCCGCAGGGGTCGCTCGCGGCGGCCGTCGCCCTCCTGCTCCTGACGCTGCTCCCGGTG
>CAXUMV010000280.1:0-5240 GCA_964252065.1 uncultured Lichenihabitans sp. | reverse complement strand
GCCCTACACGATCGAGGAGGCCTACGAGGTCGCCGATGCGATCGGGCGGTGCGACCTGGACGACCTGCGCGAGGAACTCGGCGACCTGCTGCTCCAGGTGGTGTTCCACGCCCGCATGGCGGAGGAAGAAGGCGCCTTCGACTTCGGCGGCGTCGTCGAGGCCATCACGACGAAGCTGATCCGCCGGCATCCGCATGTGTTCGGCGACACCCGGCACCTGACCCCGGCCGGGGTGAAGGCGCTGTGGGACTCGATCAAGATGCAGGAGAAGGCGGAACGGGCGAGCCGCAACGGCGGGCAGGCCGCGCCCTACCTCGCCGACATCCCGGCCTCGTTCCCGCCCGTCCTGCGCGCCCACAAGCTCCAGGCCAAGGCCGCCAAGGTCGGCTTCGACTGGACGGACACGGCCGACGTGGTGGCGAAGATCCGCGAGGAGCTCGCCGAAGCCGAGGCCGCCATCGCGGCCGGCGATGCGGCGGCCCAGGAGGACGAGATCGGCGACCTGCTCTTCGCGGTCGTGAACCTCGCACGCAAGAGCGGGATCGACCCGGAAGCCGCCCTGCGCGGCACCAACGCCAAGTTCGTGCGGCGCTTCGGCGCGATCGAGGCCGGCCTGCGGACACAGGACCGCACGCTGGACGAGGCGACGCTGGAGGAGATGGACGCCCTCTGGACCGCGGCAAAGGCGACGGAGCGCGAAAGCGCACGAGACCCTGGCTGAACGAGGCAAGCCGGTGCCGGACACCCCGACGCCGTCTTCGCGAGCGCAGCGAAGCTATGGTCGGGCGGCCTAACCCAGGGCGCCTGAACCGCCGGTGTGTCCTTCGCCCCGCATCGCGGGGAGAAGGTGCCCGACAGGGCGGATGAGGGGTCTGCCTCTCCTTACGAAGGTCCCCTCATCCCCGCTTTGCGGACCTTCTCCCCGCAAGCGGGGCGAAGGGCATAGGCGGCATCGGTTAAGCTGGCTTCGAAGGCCCGCCAACTCACCAAAGCATGGATTGCCACGGCGATGACGCGCCTCGCGATGACGGACTGCCGTCTCGCGATCAGCCGACCGCGCGTTGGGGCTGCGAGGCCGCCGGGGGCTCGACGATGCGGCTTGCCGGGTAGGCCCGGCGCAGGCGGGCGACGCGTTCGGGGCCGACCCGGACGACGAGCTGCACGCTGCCGTCGGGCTGGTCCGTGCGGTCGATGATCTCCCCGGTCTCGTAGAGCCAGTTGAGGCCCTTGCCGTCCTCGGCCGCGACGTCGATCACGAAGCTCGGGCGTCCCACGGCGAGCAGGTCCTCGATGCGGGCGAGGAGCGCGTCGAGCCCGAACCCGGTCACGGCCGACACCACGACGGGCTGCGACTCGCGGTGCGCCGCGCTGGCGATGGCGGCCTCGCGGCGGTCGTCGTCGAGAAGGTCGGCCTTGTTCCAGACCTCGACCAGCCGGTCGTGCTCGGCCGGGTCGATGCCGAGTTCGCCGAGTACGGCGGCGACGTCGGCGCTTTGCGCGTCCGTGTCCTCATGGGCGATGTCGCGCACATGCAGGATGACGTCGGCCGAGACCACCTCCTCCAGCGTCGCCCGGAAGGAGGAGACCAGCATGGTGGGCAGGTCGGAGATGAAGCCGACGGTGTCCGACAGCACCACCTTGCCGCGGTGAGGCAGCACGGTGAGCCGCATGGTCGGATCGAGCGTCGCGAACAGCATGTCGTCCGCCATGACGCCGGCCTGGGTCAGGCGGTTGAACAGCGTCGACTTGCCGGCATTGGTGTACCCGACGAGCGCGACCACCGGATAGGGCACATCCGAGCGCCCCTTGCGGTTCAGCGCCCGGGTACGCTTGACCTTGTCGAGGTCGGTCTCGATGCGCGCCATGCGCTCCTCGATCAGCCGGCGGTCGGTCTCGATCTGCGTCTCGCCCGGGCCGCCCAGGAAGCCGAAGCCGCCGCGCTGGCGCTCGAGATGGGTCCAGGACCGCACGAGCCGCGACTTCTGGTAGGCGAGGTGGGCGAGCTCGACCTGCAGCGTACCTTCCCGCGTGCGGGCGCGGCGGCCGAAGATCTCGAGGATCAGGCCCGTCCGGTCGATGATCTTGGCCTCGAAGGCCTTCTCGAGGTTGCGCTGCTGCACGGGCGACAGCGCGCAGTCCATGATGACGAGCGCGACCTCCTCGTCCTTGACGCGCGCGGCGAGCTCCTCGACCTTGCCCTTGCCGAGATAGGTCGAGGGCCTGATCTCGCCGAGCGAGACGGCCACGCTGCCGACGAGATCGAGGTCGATGGCGGCCGCAAGCCCCACGGCTTCGGCAAGCCGGGCCTCGGGCGAGCGCAAGGGATCCGTCCGTCCCCCGTCCGCGCGGCGGCGGCCTGACGAAACGTAAGGCCCGACCACGAGCGCGCGGGTCGCGGCCGCGACATCGTGTTCGGCATCGGCAATGGGCTGCAGGCCGCCCTCGGGCGCGGAAGATAGGGGCAGGGTCAGAATCCTGATCGCGGCGCCCGCCGCCGGTTCAGGCTTTGTCGGACGCGGTTTCCTCGGGAGCCTCGAACATCTGGATCGGATGTCCCGGCATGATCGTGGATATGGCGTGCTTGTAGACGAGTTGCGAGTGGCCGTCCCGGCGGAGCAGCACGCAAAAATTGTCGAACCAGGTCACGACGCCTTGCAGCTTCACGCCATTGACGAGAAAAATCGTCAGCGGCACCTTGTGCTTGCGTACGTAGTTGAGAAACGTGTCCTGAAGATTGGGTGCGCGCTCTGCCGCCATAGTCCGTTCCGTCTCCTGGCGCCGCCTTTTCTGATCGGCATCCGGGTCGCTGCATTCGACCCCGGATCGGGCGCCTTGGGTCCAATAGAGGCAGAGATGGGGCGAAGCGCAAGGGAAACTTGTCCCTATCCAATACGCGTATTCGCGATCGCGAGGCGTATCGAGTGTGTGGGCGCAGCCTCGCACCCGGCTCTCGAGCGGCCCATACCGTCTTCCCGAAGAGGGTCCTTCGCCCCTCTGGGGAGAAGGTGGCCGACAGGCCGGATGAGGGGCCTTGCCCGGACCACCGCTCATCCCCGCTGTCGCGGACCTTCTCCTCAAAGGGGCGAAGGAGCCAATCTCGGTCGATTAGGACGAGGGATCCCTGTCTTAATCGATCCCCAGCGACTTCAGCTTGCGGTGCAGGGCCGAGCGCTCCATGCCGATGAACTCGGCCGTGCGCGAGATATTGCCGCCGAAGCGGCTGATCTGCGCGATCAGGTACTCGCGTTCGAACACCTCGCGGGCTTCGCGCAGCGGCAGGCTCATCAGCTTCTCGCCCCCTGCCCCGTTCGGCGTCGCCGGCACCAGCGCGCCGATCTCCGTGGGCAGCATGTCGGCGCTGACCTCCGTGTCGGCATCGCCGGTCGCCAGGATCATGAGGCGCTCGACGTTGTTGCGCAGCTGGCGGATGTTGCCGGGCCAGTCGTGCGACTGGAGCACCGCCATCGCGTCGGCGCCGATCTTTCGACGCGGCAGGCCGCCCTGGGCCGACACCTGGTCCATGAAGAAGTCGATGAGCTCGGGGATGTCCTCGCGCCGCTCGGACAGGGAGGGCACCCGCAGCGGCACCACGGACAGGCGGTGGAACAGATCCTCGCGGAAGGTGCCCTCGGCGATGCCCGCGGCCAAGTCGCGGCTGGTCGAGGAGATGATGCGGACGTCCACATGGACGCGCGTCGTGCCGCCCACGCGGGTGAAGTTCTGGTCGACGAGGACGCGCAGGATGCGCCCCTGCGTCTCGCGCGGCATGTCGGCGACCTCGTCGAGGTAGAGCGTGCCGCCATGAGCTTCCTCGAGCGCGCCCACCTGGCGGCTGCGGCCCTCCCCAGCCTCGGTGCCGAACAGGGCGACCTCCATCATGTCGGGCGTGATGGTGGCGGCGTTCATCACCACGAAGGGCGAGGCGCTGCGCGCCGAGAGGTCGTGCAGCATGCGGGCCGCCAGTTCCTTGCCGGCGCCGGGCGCGCCCGAGATCAGGATGCGCGAGTTGGCGGGCGCGATCTTGTCGATCGCCGTGCGCAGCTGGTTGGCGGTGGTCGAGCGGCCGACGATGCGGTTCGGGGTCAGCCCGCGCGTCTTGAGATCGGTGACCTCGCGCTTGAGCCGCGAGGTCTCGAGCGCGCGGTCGGCGACCAGCACGAGGCGGTCGGCCTTGAAGGGCTTCTCGATGAAGTCGTAGGCGCCGACCTTGATGGCCGAGACCGCGGTCTCGATGTTGCCGTGGCCGGAGATCATCACCACCGGCAGCGTGGGGTGCTGCTCCTTGATGATCTCGAGAAGCTGCAGCCCGTCGAGCCGCGAGCCCTGCAGCCAGATGTCGAGGAACACGAGGTGCGGCCGTCGCGCCCCGATCAGGATGAGCGCCTCGTCCGAGCTGCGCGCCGTCCGCGTACCGTGGCCTTCGTCCGACAGGATGCCGGACACGAGCTCGCGGATGTCGGCCTCGTCGTCGACGATGAGAATGTCCGTCGCCATGCGTGTCAGGCTCCCAAGGTGATCGGCTCGGCCGCTGCGGGCGCGGTCCTATGGTCTCCCGCCGGGGGCAGCGGGAAGAAGAGGCGGACGCGCGCGCCGCGCGCATGGTGCCCGTCGGCCGCGGCATCGAGCAGCTCGAGGCCCCCGCCATGGTCCTCGAAGATCTTGGCCACGATGGCGAGCCCGAGGCCGGTGCCCTCCGCGCGCGTCGTCATGTAGGGCTCGAGCAGGCGCTGGCGGTTCTCCGAGGGGAAGCCCTTGCCGTTGTCGACGACGTCGATGCTGGCGATGCGCTGGTCGTCGATGGCGAGCGAGACCTCGATCCGGCCCGGGCCGCGCTCCTCCACCGGCAGGGCCGCGATGCCCTCGGTCGCGTTCTTGGTGATGTTGGTGAGCGCCTGGGTGACCAGACGCCGGTCGAACCGCGCGATCACGGGCGTCTCCGGCAGGCTCGCCACGAAGGCGATGTCGGGATGCCCTTCGCGCATCAGGAACAGAACCTGCTCGATGCAGGTGCGCAGGTCGTCCTCCTCCAGCATGGGCTTGGGCATGCGGGCGAAGGCGGAGAACTCGTCGACCATGCGCTTGATGTCGTCGACCTGCCGCACGATCGTGTCGATGCACTGGTCGAACACGTCGCGGCCTTCGGTGATGACGCGCCCGTAGCGCCGCTTCAGCCGTTCCGCCGAGAGCTGGATGGGGGTCAGCGGGTTCTTGATCTCGTGGGCGATGCGCCGCGCCACGTC
>CAXUMV010000279.1:3786-5268 GCA_964252065.1 uncultured Lichenihabitans sp. | reverse complement strand
AGCGCGAAAGAGCCGATCGGGAGCCCCGGCAGGTTGTGCATGCCGAAGAAGCGGTCGATCGCAAAGCGCGACACGAGGCCGTCGTCCAGCATGGCGCGGGCACCCGCGCCGCCTTCCTCGGCCGGCTGGAACACGACCGCCGCCGTGCCCGCGAAGGCGCGCGTCTCGCACAGGTGCCGCGCGGCGCCGAGCAGCATGGCGGTGTGGCCGTCATGGCCGCAGGCGTGCATCCGCCCCGCGACGCTCGAGCCGTGGGAAAGGGCGGTGTTCTGCTCGGTGATGGGCAGTGCATCCATGTCGGCCCGCAGCGCGATGGTGCCGGAGCCCTGCGACCGGCCGCGGATCAGCCCCACGACGCCGCTCCGGCCGACCCCGGCCACCACCTCGTCGCACCCGAAGTCCTTGAGCTTGTCCGCCACCAGCCCCGCGGTGCGGGGCAGGTCGTAGAGGAGCTCGGGATGGCGGTGGAAGTCCCGGCGCCAGGCCGCGACCTCGTCGAGGCCCGCGGCGGTGGTGTCGATCAGGGCCATGGACGGCTCGCTCCACGCGGGGGGTCGCGCGGCTCGGACATGGCAACCCCGTCCTGCGTCGTCAATGCGACAGCGCTCCAGAAGCGTCCGACGCGCGACGTTTCCCGCTTGCTGGAAACCCGCGGCTCTGCTTAGCCAATCCCATGCGTGGCTCGGAGCCGAACCAGACGCCGGCCCGTGACGGCTCGTCGATCGCCATGATGCGCCGGCTCATGGCCGAGCATGGCCGTCGCCATGTGGCCGCCTACACCCTCGCGCTGCTGCTGATGGCCCTCAGCGCGGGCGCGACCGTGGTGTCGGTGTCGCTGCTGCGGCCCATCGTCAACGGCATGACGCTCGACGCGGGAGGCCCGGGCGCCTTCGGCCGCCTGCGCGTGCTGGCGCTCAGCGTCGCCGCCCTCTACATGCTGCGGGGGGTCGCGACCTTCGGGCAGCTCGTCATCATGTCGCGGACCGGCAACCGCATCGTCGCCGCGCTTCAGGCCCGCGTCTACGACCACCTGCTGCGCCAGCCCGTGGCCTTCTTCCAGCAGCGCCATTCGAGCGACCTGATGGCCCGGCTCGCGCTCTCGGCCAACAGCGTCCGCGACGTGGTGCAGCTGATCGTGACCACGGCGGGCCGCGACGCCCTGACGCTGGCGGGCCTCGTGGTCGTCATGGTCTGGAACGATCCCCTGATGGCGACGCTGCTGCTCGCCCTCATGCCGCTCGGCGCGGTGCTGCTCGGGCGGCTGATGCGACGGGTGCGCAAGCACGCCCGTCGGCAGTTCGACGGGTCGGCCCGCATCATGGAGACCATCCAGGAGACCGTGCAGGGCATCGGCATCGTCAAGTCCTTCAATCTCGAGGGCGTGATGCGCAGCCGCATGGCGGCCTCGATCGGGGACGTCGAGCACGCGGCCAACCGCATGGCCCGCAGCGTCGCCATGGCGAGCCCGGTCAGCGAGACCAT
>CAXUMV010000279.1:0-3776 GCA_964252065.1 uncultured Lichenihabitans sp. | reverse complement strand
CGGGCGCAGTTACAACGGATGCAGCGCGAACGGGAGCAGGCCGCCACCGAGCGCGCCCTGCGCGAGGCGGCGCGGCGCGAGGCCGACCAGCAGGCGGCCCTGAAGGCCAACCGCATGGCCCGCAGCGTCGCCATGGCGAGCCCGGTCAGCGAGACCATGGGGGGCATCGCGGTCGCGACGCTGCTGCTCTACGGGGGCTGGCGCGTCGCCGTGGCCCATGCCGATCCGGGCTCGTTCTTCTCGTTCATCGTCGCGATGCTGACCGCCTACGAGCCGATGAAGCGGCTCGGCAAGCTCAACCTCGAGCTGCAGAACGGGCTGGTCAACGCGCACATCATCTACGACGTGCTCGACGAGCCGCTGACCGATGCGGACGACGCGCAGAAGCCGCCGCTCGCGGTCGGGGCGGGACGCATCACCTTCGACAACGTCGTCTTCCGCTACCGGGCGACCGACCGGGTGCTGGACGACGTGAGCTTCGTGGCCGAGCCCGACAGCACCACGGCGCTGGTGGGCCCCTCGGGCGGGGGCAAGTCCACCATCATCAGCCTGATCCAGCGCTTCTTCGAGCCGCAGGGCGGGCGCATCGCCATCGACGGCCAGGACATCGCTGCCATCGCCATGGGCTCGCTGCGCGACCGCATCGCCTTCGTGTCGCAGACGGTGTTCCTGTTCCGCGGCACCATCGCGGACAACATCGCCCTCGGCCGCCCGGGCGCCACGGCGGCGGAGATCGAGACCGCGGCGCGCGCCGCGCACGCGCACGACTTCATCCTCGCCCTGTCGGACGGCTACGCGACGGCGGTCGGCGAGCAGGGCGGCAACCTGTCGGGCGGCCAGCGCCAGCGGATCGCCATCGCGCGTGCCTTCCTCAAGCAGGCGCCGATCCTGCTGCTCGACGAGCCGACCGCCGCGCTCGACGCCGACTCCGAGCGCGAGGTGCAGAAGGCGCTCGACGCCCTGCGCATCGGGCGCACCACCATCGTGGTCGCCCACCGGCTCCAGACGATCGTGGGGGCCGACCGCATCTGCGTGATGGAGGACGGCCGCATCGTCGAAACCGGTACCCACGAGGAGCTGCTGGCGGCCCGCGGCCCCTACAACCGGTTCTTCGCGACCCAGTTCGGCGAGCGCCCGCGCCGGATCGCGTGAGGCGGCCCCGGGTCAGCGCGGCAGCGGGGCGATCCGCGGCTCGAGGCGGGCGACCGGCCGGGTGGTGCGGTACTCCCCGCGCACGACGGTCGAGAAGGCGACGCCCATCACGCCCCCGAGGGTCACCCACCAGATCTGCGTGGTCTCGAGACCCGAGAACCCGATGGCCAGCATCGCCACGAGCTCGGCGATCAGGAAGGGCGCGACGGTCGGCGACAGCCGCCCCACGATGCTGAAGGCGCAGCGCACGAGCACCGCGGTCAGCACCGCCCCCACGACCCCGAAGTCGTACCAGATCTCGAAGATGAGGCTGCGCGGCGCGTCCGGCGACAGGAAGCCGACCGAGCGGGCGACGAGCGCCATGTCGATGCCATGGCCGGTGACGAGGCGCACGGGATCGGACACCACGAGCTCGGCCCACACCCGCGCCGTCTCGGTTGCGACCTGAAGGGCGGGCAGCTGGCCGCCCGCGAGCACCATCGCGGGCTTGAGTGCGAGCGCGATGGCAAAGGGCATCGCCGGCCCGAGCAGGATCATGGCCGCGGCCACGATCCCCAGCAGCCGCGCGCCGCCGACCGGGTTGCCGGTCGCGGCCACGAAGCCGACCGAACCTAGGGCGAGGGCGGTCAGCGCGAGCGAGCTCCAGGCCGCCATGGTGGCGAGCGTGACCGCGATCACCACAACGACGGTGGCGATCCAGCGCCCCCGGATCGCCATGGCGGCCAGCGCCGGCCAGATCAGCACCACCAGCGTGACGACCGTCCGCTCCAGGATCGAGTCGGGCTCCTGCACCGCGAAGGCATCGGCCTGCGTGAGCGTCACGAACAGGGTCACGGCCACGGCCGCGAGGATCCCGAGCGGGAACAGGTTGAGGTTGGAGGTGCGGGTCCGCTCGGGCAGGAAGGCCGCCGTCGCGGCCACGAGCGCGATGGTGCCGGCCGTCTTGGCGAGCTTCTCCACGGCCAGCGTGCCGACCGGGCTCCACAACAGCGACAGCGCGCTCCAGCCGATCATCGCCATGCCGCAGAAGCCCGCGGTCGACAGCAGCGCCCCTGCCAGCCGCCGGCGGATCGGCACGTCCGACAGCAGCAGGCCGGCGACCAGCACGATGCCCGCGCCGACCGGCAGCAGGATGAAGGGCGCCCGCCGCGACAGCACCGTGCTCACCGGCACCGCGATCGCGATGATCGACAGGCCGACGCGCAGCAGCAGGATCGCCGCCTCGTTCGCCGGACCGTCGATGGAAGACGACTGTTGAGAGTAAGCCATGCGCCAGCGCCATCGGCGTGCCGCTCGCCGGCCCGCCAAATCGCTTCTACTCTAGGGCCCACGCGGCCCGACATCTATGCGTGTTCGGCCACAGTCCCAGCCTGTTGCTGAGGTTAACGAACCTCATCAGGATATGCCCTTCGCCCCGCTTGCGGGGAGAAGGTGCCCGACAGGGCGGATGAGGGTCTTGGGGGCGAAGAGGTTCCCCTCATCCGGCCTGTCGGCCACCTTCTCCCCGGCGGGGAGAAGGGCATCGCCGGTCGGGATGAAGCTGCCTGTCGGGCAACCACGTCCGGCCCGGATACGGGTCAGGCGTCGTCACGGCCGCGGTCGCGGCGCAGCGTCTTGACGCTCGCCCGCCGGTCCTTGGCGGCCAGCCGGCGCTGCTTGGACGCCAGGGTCGGCCGGGTCGGCCGGCGGATGGGCTTGCGGACCGCGGCCTCGCGCAGCAGGGCGACCAGCCTGTCGAGCGCATCGGCCCGGTTCATCGCCTGCGACCGCCGGCTCTCGGCGCGGATGATGACCACGCCGTCCCGCGTCATGCGCTGGCCCGCGAGCCCTCGCAGCCGCTCCACGAGATCGGGCGGCAGGTTCGGCGACCGGGCAGCATCGAATCGCAGCTCCACGGCGGAGGCCGTGGTGTTGACGTGCTGGCCGCCCGGACCCGACGCCCTGACGAAGGTCTCGGCGATCTCCTCGGGCGCAAGGGCGATCGTCGACGTGATCTCGATCATACCAGCCATGCATCGCTCATCGTCAGCGCTGTAATCATTCATGTTTCCGATTCGTTAAAATCGATTAACCTGGAGTGTTGCGGTTCTGTTAAGATCGGTGCGGCAAGCCGGGACTACACGACGTCTGCGTCTCCAACCTGCCGGTCCCTGCTCCCGTGTCGCTCTCGCTCGCTCGTCCTGCCGCCTTCCTCCATTCGCGCGGCGCCGCCGCCTTCCGCTTCGCTCCCGCGCTGCCTCGCCAGACCCGCGCGCCGGCCGCCACGCCCGCCGCCGACCGCAAGCGCCTGGGCATCGCCGCCATCATCGGGGGCACGATCTGTTTTCCGATGTCCGACATCATGGCGCAATCGCTGATGGGCGCTCTGCCGCCGCTCGAGGTGGCCTGGCTGCGCTACTGCGTCTTCTTCGCGGCGGCCCTGCCTCTCCTGATGGGCGGGGGCGGCGTGCTACGAAGCGCAAGGCCGGGTATGCAGGTCCTGCGCGGGGCCATGACCTGTGCCGCCACGGTCGCGGCGCTGATCGCCTTCAAATATCTCCCGGTGCCGGACACCACGGCGATCGGCTTCGTGTGCCCGGTCTTCGTGACGGCGCTCGCCGGCCTCGTGCTGAAGGAGACGGTCG
>CAXUMV010000278.1:0-5269 GCA_964252065.1 uncultured Lichenihabitans sp. | reverse complement strand
AGGAGCGCCTGCGCCGGCTCGGCATCGAGCCGGCCCTCGTCGGCCACCCCAGCATGCCGACCGGCCAGCTCGTCGCGCTCATCGACGAGGGCGGCGAGCGTTCGTTCCTGACCGACCGCGGCGCCAATGACGGGCTTTCCACGGCGGCCCTGCCGCCCGGGCTCTTCGAGGGCGTGCGCCACCTGCACCTGTCCGGCTATGCCCTGGTGGGCGAGGCGACGCGCGCAGCGGCGCGGAATGTGCTGGCCGCGGCCCGGACGGCGGGCCTCTCGGTCTCCTTCGATCCCGGATCGGCGGGCTTTGTGCGGGAGATCGGCCCCGCGATGCCGCTCGCCGCCCTGAGCGGAGCGCAACTCTGCGCCGCGAACGGCGAGGAGGCCGAGAGCCTAACGGGCGAGACGGATCCGGAGCGGCAGATCGTGGCCCTCGCAACCGCCTTCGACCTCGTGCTGCTCAAGCAGGGCGCCGCGGGGGCGCTCGCGGGCCATCGCGACGGCCGGCGATGGAGCGCAAGGGCGCCCGCCGTGCCGGTCGTCGACACGATCGGAGCGGGCGACGCCTTCCTCGCGGGTTTTCTCGCGACGGCGCTGGCCGGCGGTTCGGTGCAGGCGAGCCTCGAGCGGGCCGTGGCCCTAGGGGCCGAGGCGGTCCGCTCGGCGGGCGGGCTGCCGGGCTGACCACGGCGGCGCCGGGCACAAAAGCCGGGCTGGCGCATTGTTTCCCGCGACCCTGCAGCAAAGGATCGACCATGGCGAGCCGCCTCGAGGACTACGCGCTGATCGGCAATTGCGCGAGCGCAGCGCTGGTCGGCAAGGACGGCTCGATCGACTGGGCCGCGATCCCGCGCTTCGACAGCCCGGCCTTCTTCGCGGCCCTGCTCGGCAACGCCGACAACGGCCGCTGGCAGATCGCACCCGCCGGTCCCTACACGGTCACCCGCCGGTATCGGCCCGGGACCCTCATCCTCGAGACGCGGTTCGAGACGCCGGACGGCGTCGTCCTGCTGACCGACGGCATGACGCGCCGCGATCACGCCGGGGACATCATGCGCCTCGCGCGCTGCGAAAGCGGACGGGTCGCGATGCGTTTCGACCTCTGCATCCGCTTCGAGTACGGGGCCGTGGTCCCCTGGGTGACCAAGCTCGACGACGGCCGGCTCACGGCGGTGGCCGGCCCGGACCGCCTGACCCTCGCCACGACGGTGGAGCTGCGCGGCGAGGGCATGCATTCGGTCGCCGACTTCACGCTCGGTGCCGGCGATGAGGCGACGTTCTCGCTCGGCTGGGCTCTGTCCTATCTGCCGGTGCCGGACGCCGCCGACCCCCGTGTCGCGATCGAGCGGGCGGCGCGGGTCGCCCGCGAGTGGTCGAGCCGCCGCAAGCTCGATGGGCCGGAGCGCTGGCGGGACCTCGTCGAGCGCTCGGCCCTGACCCTCAAGGCGCTCACCCATTTCGAGACCGGCGGCATCGTGGCCGCGCCCACCACCTCGCTGCCCGAAGCCATCGGCGGGTCGCGCAACTGGGACTACCGGTTCTGCTGGCTGCGCGACGCAACCCTGACCCTCTACGCCCTGATGAACACCGGCTTCGTCGAGGAGGCCGCCGAGTGGCGGGGCTGGCTGACCCGCGCCATCGCCGGCTCGCCCGAGCAGGTGCAGATCATGTACGGGGTCGCGGGCGAGCGCCGGCTCGACGAGTTCGAGCTGCCGTGGCTCGCCGGCTACGAGGGCTCGCGGCCCGTGCGCGTCGGCAATGCCGCCTCGAGCCAATTGCAGCTTGACGTGTTCGGCGAGGTGATGGACGCCATGTACCAGGCCCGGCGCATGGGCATGGCGCCCGACCAGAACTACTGGCAGCTGCAATGCGCCCTGATGGGCTATCTCGACCGGATCTGGGGCAACCCCGACGCCGGCATCTGGGAGATCCGCGGCGAGCCGCGCCACTTCACCCACTCCAAGGTGATGGCGTGGGTGGCCTACGACCGGGCGGTGCGCTCG
Source organism: uncultured Lichenihabitans sp. (assembly GCA_964252065.1). Lineage (GTDB taxonomy): Bacteria > Pseudomonadota > Alphaproteobacteria > Rhizobiales > Beijerinckiaceae > Lichenihabitans. The sequence goes on along the minus strand of CAXUMV010000278.1, from coordinate 3,273 downwards.
GTCGAGGAGGACCCGCTGGAGGGCCCCATCGAGACATGGCGGGCGACGCGCGACGCCATCCACGCGCAGGTCTGCGCCGAGGGGTACAACGAGGCGCTCGGCACCTTCACGCAGTCCTACGGGTCGACCGAACTCGATGCCAGCCTGTTGCTGATCGCGCTCGTGGGCTTCCTGCCCGTCGACGATCCCCGCGTGGTGCGCACGGTGGCGGCGATCGAGAGGGACCTGCTGCAGGACGGCTTCGTGCTGCGCTACCGGCCGGAAAGCCAGGTCGACGGCCTCGCGGGCGAGACCGAGGGCGCCTTCCTGCCCTGCAGCTTCTGGCTCGTCGACAACTACGCCCTGATGGGCCGGACCGAGGAGGCCGAGGCGATGTTCGAGCGCCTCGCGGGCCTCTGCAACGACGTCGGGCTGCTGAGCGAGGAGTACGACGTCGGCCGCCGGCGGCAGGTCGGCAACTTCCCGCAGGCCTTCACCCATGTCGGCCTGATCAACTCCGCTCACAACCTCGGCCTCGCCGCCGGCCCGGCGGCCCACCGCGCGGAAGGCACCGCCATGGAGGCGGGGTGAGGCGTGTGCCGCCTTGTTGTTCTGCCCAATACCGCGCGGCATTGAGGACGACCGGTGTTCAATCCCCGTGGCGTCTTCGCGAGCACAGCGAAGCGATCCATGGTCGGGACATTTCCACCGTGGCCTGGATCGCCACAGCGCTGACGCGCCTTGCGATGACGGACCTGGGGGTGGTTCAAGTCACTGCACGGGCGTATCGCCCTTGTGAGACACGTGACGATGGCCAACATGCCGGGCACGCTGGTCGCTGACTGCTGACTCGTCCAGTATCATGGGCGCTTCATAGGGAGCCCATGATGAAGATCGTCCTTGTCGGAGCAAGCGGCACCATCGGCAAGGCCGTCGACGCTGAGCTCAGTCCTCGCCACGAGATCGTTCGGGTCGGCCGCAGCAGCGGCGACCTGCGCGTGGACATCGCGGACCCGCCCTCGATCGAGCGGCTCTTCGGGCAGGTCGGTGCGTTCGACGCCTTGGTCTGCACGGCGGGGAACGTTCACTTCGGGCCGCTCGAGCAGTTCACCGCGGAGCAGTTCGCGCTGGGTCTGCGCGACAAGCTCATGGGCCAGGTCAACCTCGTGATGTCGGGCCTCGGGCACATCCGGGACGGCGGCTCGTTCACCCTGACCAGCGGCCTTCTCAACGACGATCCGATCCGCGAGGGTGTCTCGGCCGCCATGGTCAACGGAGGGATCGAGGGTTTCGTGCATGGCGCGGCGATCGCGCTGCCGCGTGCCCTGCGGATCAATGTCGTCAGCGCGACGGTGGTCGAGGAATCGCTTCCGGCCTACGGCCCCTACTTCCCCGGGTCCAAGGCCGTGCCGGCGCGCGAGGCCGCCCTTGGCTACGTCAAGAGCGTCGAAGGCGCCCAGACCGGCCGCGTCTACCGCATCGGATGGTCCCGGGACCATTGACCCGGCAACAAAACCCGAGACGACGCGGCAAATCGCGGTAAAAGTCCTCAGCCAGGCCCGAGCCGCTATGCCGCGGCCTCGAGGATGCACCCTGCGCGCGAAACCCGCCCGCGTCCGTGCGACGGAGACCGCCCATGTCCGCCCTGTCCGAGGTCGCCCCCGGGGCTCCGCCGGCCGCGCCCCGCCTCTACTACGGCTGGGTCGTGGCCGCGCTCACCTTCGTCATCCTGCTGGTCGGGGCCGGGGTGCGGGCGACGCCCAGCATCCTGATCAATCCGCTCGAACGGGAGTTCGGCTGGTCGGTCGCCACCATCAGCGGCGCCGTCGCGGTCAACATCTTTCTCTACGGCATGATCGGGCCGTTCGCGGTCGCGCTGATGGAACGGTTCGGGGTGCGCCTCGCGGTGGCGGGCTCGCTCCTGACCCTCGGCATCGGTGTCGCGGCCACCACGCTGATGCAGTCCTCCTGGCAGATGACGCTGCTGTGGGGCCTCGTGGTCGGCACCGGCACCGGGATGGTGGCCAACGTGCTGGGCGCGACCGTTGCCAACCGCTGGTTCGTCAGGCACCGCGGGCTCGTCATGGGCGTGCTGACCGCGAGCAGCGCGACGGGCCAGCTCGTGTTCCTGCCTGTCCTGGCCAAGCTCGCCGTCGAGCATGGCTGGCGGGCCGTCACGCTGACCGTCGCGGCCGCAGCGCTCGTGCTGGTCCCGCTGGCGGCCCTCGTGCTGCGCGACCGCCCGGCCGATCTCGGGCTGCCGCGGCTCGGGGAGACGGAGGTCGTCCCCGTGCCGCGCTCCGTCCGAAACCCGGCGCTGCGCGCCCTGACGGCGCTGCGGGACGCGTCGCGCTCGGGCGATTTCTGGCTGCTGGCGGGAAGCTTCTTCGTCTGCGGCGCCTCCACCAACGGGCTCATCGGCACCCACCTCATCCCCGCCTGCATCGACCACGGCATCCCGGAGGTCAGGGCCGCCGGGCTGCTGGCGCTGATGGGCTTCTGCGATCTCATCGGCACCACCTGCTCGGGCTGGCTCACGGACCGCTACGACAGCCGCAAGCTGCTCGCCTGGTATTACGGCCTGCGCGGCCTCTCGCTGATCTTCCTGCCCTTTTCCTTCGACTTCAGCTTCTACGGCCTGTCGCTCTTCGCGGTGTTCTACGGCCTCGACTGGATCGCGACGGTGCCGCCCACCGTGCGCCTCGCCGGCAAGGCGTTCGGCGAGGAGAATGCCGCCCTCATGTTCGGCTGGATCGCGGCGGCCCACCAGATGGGCGCGGCCAGCGCCGCCTGGCTGGCGGGGCTCGTCCGGGCGAGCAGCGGGACCTACCAGCAGGCCTTCGTGTCGGCCGGGCTGCTCTGCCTCGTGGCGGTGGTGATGGTGCTGTTCATCGGCCGGACCTCGGGCGGCGTGCGCGGTACCCGCGAGCTGCCGGCCGAGGCGTCGGCGCTGGCGACCTCATGAGGCGCCGCCGAACAGGCGTGTCTCGCCGAAATCGAGGGTCGTGAAGGCGTCCGGCGGCACGCCGGCCGTCTCCCGGGCTACGGCGAGCGCCTCGAGCGGCGCGTCGATCCCCTCGTCGGTCAGCTGCACGGTCCCGAAATGCATGCCGACGCTTTGGGCGGCGTCGAGGTCGCGATGCGCCTGCACGGCCTCGGCGGCGGCACCACCGGCCCCAGGTCACCGTCGGGGGCCTCGTCGAGGTCCAGGATGACCGGCGCATGGTCGCTCGGTCCCTTGCCCTTGCGGGCCTGGCGGACCTCGAAGCGGCCACCCCAGAAGTCGCCGCGCTG
>CAXUMV010000277.1:0-5269 GCA_964252065.1 uncultured Lichenihabitans sp. | reverse complement strand
GCCAGATCGGCCAGATCATCGGCGTCATCGACGAGATCGCCTTCCAGACCAACCTCCTGGCGCTCAACGCGGGTGTCGAGGCCGCCCGCGCCGGGGATGCCGGCCGCGGTTTCGCGGTGGTGGCGTCCGAGGTCCGGGCCCTGGCGCAGCGCTCGGCCGAAGCCGCCAAGGAGATCAAGGCGCTGATCATGCGATCGGCAAGCCAGGTCGGCGAAGGCGTGGCGCTCGTGCGCGAGACCGGCGCGGCGTTGGAACAGATCGCGGCGCAGGTTGCCGGGCTGAACAAGGTCATCGGCGACATCGCGACCTCCTCCCGCGAGCAGGCCGTGGGGCTCGACGAGATCAACACCAGCGTCAACCAGATGGACCAGATCACCCAGCAGAACGCCGCCATGGTCGGGCAGTCGAACACCACGAGCCGGACGCTCGCCGCCGATGTTCAGGCTCTCGTCGGGCTGATCGAGCAGTTCCGGATCCGCCAGGGCGAGGCGGCCCGCCCTGCCGCGCCGGCGCACCGCCGGCCCATCGCGGCCTGACCGCCTCGGGGTGGCGTCGACGCATCGTCGCGATGACCCCGGTCGGCTCGGGCGCCGTCCGCGGCCCTACCCGGACGGCGCCTGCCGCTCGAGCAGCACGACGGGAGAACCGTTGTAGGTGGTCCGGGCAAAGGCGCTGAAGCCGAGCTTGCCGGCCACGTGCAGCGACGCCGCGTGATCCGCCTGGATCAGGCACGTGATCCGCTCTCCGGTCCCGTACCGGGCCGCCCAGGGGAGAGCTGCACGCATGGCCTCCTCCGCCAAGCCTTGCCCCTGCATGGCACCCGTCAGACACCAGCCGGCCTCCATGGTGCCCTCGATCGAGGGCGTCAGCGCCCGGCGGCTATCCTGGAACCCGGCTTCGCCGACGAGGGCGCCCGTCTCCTTGTCCTCGATCGCGAAGAAACCGAAGCCCAGGCAATGCCAGTGCCCGATCTGCCGCAGAAAGCGGACCCAGGCCGTCTCGCGCGCCATGGGCACGCCGCCGATGAAGCGAACCACGGCCGGCTCGGCCCATAAAGACGCGTAGGCCTCGAAGTCGTCCAAGCGGTAGGCCCGCATGCGCAGCCGTGGCGTGTCGAGCGTCGGGATCATGGCGATGACGGACCTCGGGCCAAAGCGAGCCGCCGACGCCGGGTGACATGCCAAGGTCGGCCGCCAAAATCGCCGCACGGCGGATCGATGCGGCGGCTCCGCCGATCAGGGGCGGCGCAGGCGCGGGTCATACAACCACCTTCGAATTTTCCTGCAAGCGATGCCACCCCGATCGGCATGGGCCGGGTTGATCAGGACGTTGAACTCCTCGGGAACGATCACGGAGGGAAGGATCAGCAAAGCCGACGCTTTGCCGACGATCCAGTCCGTGCCGACATCGATGCTGGACAGGCTGGCCCAGCCCACCGGAAGGCTCGCCTGATCCCGTCGCAGCGCCGCCATCCAGACCGGGTCAGCAACCGTGATCTCGACCAGATAGCGGTTCAGGGGCAAGCCGCTGGCGTTGAGGTGCACCACCGTTTCGAGGCACGCAAGAGCGCGGGTGGTCGACGTGTAGATGACCGCGTGATCCTTGGCGTTCCACCGCCCGCCCGTCGCCTTGGCTCCCGCGCCGGAGAGGTCATCGGCCGGATAGGTCGCCGTATCGGCCGCGATGCGCCAGAGAGTCCGGCTCACGCATAGGCACCGCTGACCGCCTGGGCGAGTGTTTGAGAGACCAGGTTTTGTCCCTCCATCGTATTCATGAAATCGATCGGCTTGGCATTGCCGAGCGCCGGCAGCGGTTCGGTGAGCCAGCGCCCCAGCCACGATCGCGCGTCGAAACCCGACGGATCACCGCTCTCCTCAACCATGGCTTCAACCTGCCCGACAAGCCGGGCGAACCCGAGAACCCGCTCGCTTTCTGCCGCCGAAAGCGTTGCGTTGGTTTTGACCTTCCTGTTGAAGGTGGCGACCGAGAGGTCCAGGGCGTTGAGGAGGACGATAGTCCCGATGTGAGGCACGTCCAGCCATGCCTTGGCGTCGGCCGCCTGGACGCCTCTGGTGATCAGGCCGATGCGGTCCATCACCTGTGATTGGTACAGGATGCGGTATGTCTCTCCCGCGTGCGGGACGTCGAACCGCCGGCTCTTTCGGGATCGGACACCAGTCTCAGCCAAGGCTTGCGCTCCTTTGATCAATCTATGTGATCAAATGACCTCACGCGCAATGGTGTTCCCCAGGAGAGTTCACGCTTTCGGAGACAAGCGTCCGGCAGGTCGGGCATTCGGGGCCTTCGCCCGGTCCGAGCGGATGGTGCGCATTGCGGACGCGTCGCGGGCGCCCTATGCGGGCCTTCCTCGCCGCTGCGAGGACATCGTCGGGAGGCAGGGATGAGCGTTTACGATCACCGGTTCGACGGCCGCCGGGCCGTGGTCACGGGAGGCGCGCAGGGCATCGGGTTCGCGATCGCCCAGCGGCTCGCCCGCGAGGGCGCCCGGCTCAGCCTCTGGGATGCGGACGGACCGGCGCTGGAGGCCGCCGCCGCCGCGCTCGAGGGCGTGGCCGTCGACACCATCGTGGTCGACATCACCGACGCTGTGGCCGTGGAGTCGGCGGCGGCGCGGACCGCGCAGGCGGGCGCGATCGACGTGCTGGTCCATTCGGCCGGCATCGCGGGGCCGACCGTTCCCGTCGTCGACTACCCGCTGGACGCCTGGCGGAGCGTCGTGGACATCGACCTGACCGGGGCCTTCCACGTGAACCAGGCCGTCGTCAAACGGATGATCGGCGCGGGCTACGGCCGCATCGTCAACATCGCCTCCATCGCCGGCAAGGAGGGCAACCCGAACGCCTCGGCCTACAGCGCCGCGAAAGGCGGCCAAGACCCGGATCCTGGAGCAGGTGTCTCAGGCGCACATCGACTACATGCTGTCCAAAATCCCGCGCGGGCGGTTCGTCACGGTCGAGGAGATCGCGGCGCTCGCGTGCTACCTGGCCTCGGAGGAGAACTCCTTCACGACCGGAGCGGTCTTCGACATCTCCGGGGGACGCGCCACCTATTAGCGCGTCGCAGGTCGTTGGGCGCGAGATCGAGCCGGCGGCTCAACGCGGCACGGGCGTTGGCGGTGTTGCGCACCCGCACCACCTCCGGAAGAGTCGGATCTCTCCCGGTCCGTCATCGCGAGGCGCGTCAGCGCCGTGGAGATCCATCCGACTGCGCGAATGCCTGAGACGTGGATTGCCTCGCTGCGCTCGCAGAGACGACACCAGCGTTCGGTGTCGATCGTCCTCAGGGCAGCGTGGTGTCACCGGTGCGTGGCCGCATCCTGCTGACTGCCATGATGCTCGACGGCCAGGGGCGTCACGCTCGCGCGACGATGGTCTCCAGCATTTCCTGGCGGCCGGAGCGCGGCTGAGGGGACAGCGCCCGGGTCTCCGCCGCCGCGGCGATGGCCTCGAGGGTATCGCCCGTGCCCGCGTGATCGGGCTTGTCCCAGCCGGCGTAGCGTTCGGCCACGAACCCGGCCAGCCGACCCTCCTCGAGCAGCTTGGCGGCAGCCAGGAACGCCCTCGCGCAGATGTCGATACCTCCCACATGGGCGTGGACCAGGTCGTCGGGCTCGATGGACTGGCGCCGGATCTTGGCGTCGAAGTTGAGCCCGCCCGTGGTCAGCCCGCCGCCCTTCAGCACCTCGTAAAATGCAAGGGTCAGTTGCGGCACGTCGTTGGGAAACTGGTCGGTGTCCCAGCCGAGCAGCGGGTCGCCGCGGTTGATGTCGAGCGACCCCAGGATCCCGAAGGCGCTCGCGACCGCGATCTCGTGCTCGAAGGTGTGGCCCGCCAGGAGCGCGTGGTTCTCTTCGAGATTGAGCTTCACGTCCTTCTCGAGACCGTAGTGCTTGAGGAAGCCGTAGACGGTCGCGGCATCGAAATCATACTGGTGCTTGGTCGGCTCCTTGGGCTTGGGCTCGATGAGGATGGGGCCGGCAAAGCCGATCTTGTGCTTGTAGTCGACCACGAGGCTCAGGAAGCGGCCCATCTGGTCGAGCTCGCGCTTCAAGTCGGTGTTGAGCAGCGTCTCGTAGCCCTCGCGGCCGCCCCACATGACGTAGTTGGCCCCGCCGAGCGCGTGGGTGACGTCGAGCGCCGTCTTCACCGTGGCGGCCGACCAGGCGAACACGTCCGGATCGGGGTTGGTGGCCGCGCCCGCCATGAAGCGGGGATGGCTGAAGAGGTTCGCGGTGCCCCAGAGCACCTTGAGGCCGGTCTCCTGCTGCTTCCGGCCAAGATAGTCGCCCATGGCGCGGGTGTTGCTGAGCGTGCCCGCGAGCCCCTCGCCTTCGGGCGCGATGTCGCGGTCGTGGAAGCTGTAGAGCGGCACGTCGAGCACGCGGAAGAGATCGAAGGCGGCATCGGCCTTGGCGCGGGCGGCCGCCATCGCATCGTCGCCGTGCATCCAGGGCCGGTCGATGGTGGGGGCGCCGAAGGGGTCGCCGCCGTTCATCACGAAGCTGTGCCAGTAGCAGACCGTGAGGCGCAGGTGCTCCCTCAGGGTCTTGCCCAGCACGACCTTCGCAGGATCGTAATAGCGGTAGGCGAGAGGATTGCCCGAGTCCGGGCCCTCGTAGCGCACGGTCGGCAGGTCGGAAAAAAGGGTCACGGCAGGTTGTCCTCCAAGACGATCTTGGTCCGTACGCGTGCTGACGCCCAACGACACTCCGGCCCTCGCGGGCTCCTTGGACGCTGAAGGGCGCCGGCAACGGCTCCAGCGGCCCGGCGATGCCGGACGGCAAGCCGCCCGACAATCGCATGTCCGCTCCCGATATGGGAGCGGAGATGATCGACTGTCCGCTCGACGGCGCAACCCGTCATCACGAGGCGCCGTGGCGATCCAGGCACCGGTGCAGAAGCCCGGCGATGGATCGCCTCGCTGCGCTCGCAAAGACGACACGGAGTGCTATGCCGGTGTCGTCAGTGCAGCTTTGCATGACGTCACCGGTGAGCCCGGGTCTCTGATCAGAACTTGAACTCTTCGACGTTGGCCGGGGTCACGATCTTGGCCGGGCCGAGCACGACCTCGCCCTTGGCGCCGACGGTGTACTCGCCGAGGCGGCCGGCTACGAACTTGTCACCCTCTTTCCCGGTGATCTTGCACTGGGCCAGCGCCTGCGCGCCGTAGTAGGTCAGGTATCCCAGGTCCTTCACGTTCCACCAGATGTCCTGGACCGAGCCGTTCTGGATGTACTTCTTGATCAGCG
>CAXUMV010000276.1:3041-5272 GCA_964252065.1 uncultured Lichenihabitans sp. | reverse complement strand
GGGCGGATCGGCAAGACCTACTGGGCGATCGTCGAGGGCGGTCCCGTCCTGGACGAGGGGCTGATCGACCTGCCGCTCGGCCGCCTCGATGCGACGCGCGGCTGGTGGATGAAGGTCGACCCCGCCGGGCTGCCCGCGCAGACGCGCTGGCGCGTGATGGGCCGGGCGGGCCCGCGATGCTGGCTGGCGCTGTCCCCGCTGACCGGGCGTACGCACCAGCTGCGCGTCCACTGCGCCGCGATGGGCTGGCCGATCTTGGGCGATCCGATCTACACCGAGGCTCGCGGGACGGACGAGCCGCTCCATCTGCACGCCCGCGCCGTGGTGGTGCCGCTGTCGCCGAACCGGGAGCCGATCGGCGTCGAGGCCCCACCGCCGGCCCACATGATCGAGGCGCTCGCGGCCTGCGGGATGAGCCTCGGCTGAGACGTCGCGCTCCGATTTGCTGCCATGGCGCCTTTCCGTGCTAGAAGCACCCGCCCTGCGGGAGGCACCGCGAGCTGCGAGGTGAGGATTTCAGCGTGACGAGCGTCGCCGATCCGGATGCCGATCCTTCTGTGACGCCGTCCACCCTGGCGCTCGGCATCGAGCGCATCGGCCTCGTGCCGATGCGTCACCGCCTGCTGTCGATCGCGGTCGTGGCGGTCCTCGCCGTCCTGGCGGTGTTCGGCGTGCTGCGCATCAAGGTCGACGACTCGCTGAGCCAGCTGTTCCGCTCCGACACGCCGGAGTTCCGCCAGTACGAGGACGTCACCAACCGCTTCCCGTCCAACGAGTTCGATGCGCTGGTCGTCGTGACCGGCCCGACGCTGCTCGACCGCAACTCGGTGAGTCACCTCCGCGACCTCGTGACCGACCTGCAGCTCGTCGAGGGGACGCGGGCGGTGCTGTCCATGTTCTCGGCCCGCCAGAAGCCGCAGAACGGGCAGGTGCCCGCCGCGCTGTTCCCCGAGGAGCTGCCGGAGGGCGCCGCCTACGACGCGCTGATCGCGGAGGTGAAGGGCAACGAGATCATCCGCGGCAAGCTCCTGTCGGACGACAGCAGCCTGACGCTGATCGTGCTCGCCCTCGACCCGAAGATCGTGGGCGGCAAGCAGCTGAACACCGCCGTCGACGACATCCGCAAGGTCATGGCCGACGACCTGCAGACGACGGGCCTCAAGGCCGAGCTGTCGGGCGTGCCGGTGATGCAGCTCGAGATCCGCAACGCGGTCGAGAAGGACCGGCTGGTCTACAACGCCATCGGCTTTGCGGCCGGCTGCCTGATCGCCATCCTGTTCTTCCGGCGCGTCTCCTTCATGATCGTGGCGGCCGGCCCGCCGCTGCTGGCGATCCTGTTCTCGCTCGGCGGCCTCGGCTGGCTCGATTTCCGCCTCAACATGTTCCTGAACATCATGACGCCGCTGATCATGGTGATCAGCTTCTCGGACAGCATGCAGCTCACCTTCGCGGCGCGCGACCGGCTGCTCGCCGGCGAAAGCAAGGTCTCGGCGTTCCGTAACGCCGTGCTGGTGGTCGGCCCGGCCTGCGTTCTGACCCATGCGACCGCGGCGCTGTCCTTCATCGCCCTCCAGTTCACGAGCTCGGACCTCATCCGGTCGTTCGGCGAGGCCGGTCTGATCTCGACCGTCATCGCGCTCGTCGCCGTGCTGACGCTGGTGCCCCTGTTTGGCGTGCTGCTGGTGCGCGGCGAGGCGAGCTTCGCGACCAAGATGAAGGGCGCCGACACGGGGGTCGATGCGCTTCGGCGCTTTTGCTCCCTGATCGCGACCCGGATGGTGGCGCGGCCAGGCCTGTGGAGCCTTCTCAGCATCGCCGTGGTGGTCGGGCTCGGGCTCGTCTACGCGGACCTGAAACCCCGCTACCGCCTCGCCGACCAGGTGCCGGACAAGCGGCAGGCGGTCGCGGCCAGCGGCCAGCTCGACGCCAAGCTGACTGGCGCCAACCCCATCGACATCCTGGTCGAGTTCCCCAAGGGCGCCTCGCTCTACGACGAGCGGACCCTGAACGTCATCGCGGGCGTGCACGCCACGATGGAGAAGACCGCGGGGCTGGGCAACGTGTGGTCGATCGAGACGCTCCGCCGATGGCTGTCGGAGAACGAGCACCGGTCCGACATCGCCACGCTGAAGCAGTACGTCGACTTGCTTCCGGCCAGCCTGACGCGCCGCTTCATCGACAAGGAGCAGGACGCCGTGGTGGTGTCGGGCCCGGCGTCGCAGACCGGGGCG
>CAXUMV010000276.1:0-3031 GCA_964252065.1 uncultured Lichenihabitans sp. | reverse complement strand
GTTCGCCGGCCGCGAAGGCAAGGATGTCACCAGCCGAAACCTTCGCGAGCGGCTCAACAAGGAGCTCGACCGCGTGCGGCAGGCGAACCCCGGCTACGAGATCGCCGTCACCGGGCTGTCGGCCATCGCGGCGCGCAACAGCGCGGGCATGATCGCCAAGCTGAACCTGGGGCTGACGGTCGAGTTCCTGTTCGTCGCGGTCTTCATCGGCCTCGCGTTCCGGTCTGTGGCCGTGTTCCTTGCCAGCATCCTGCCCGGCATCTTCCCGGTCGTCGTGTCCGGGGCCGTGCTGTGGCTGACCGGGGAGGGGCTCCAGTTCGTCAGCGTCGTGGCGCTCACCGTCTCGTTCGGGCTCGGCCTGAGCGCGACGATCCACTTCCTCAATCGCCTGCGGCACGAGGAAAAGCTTGGGGAGGACCCGGCGGTCGGGGTCATGCGGGCGACGATTCTGGTCGGGCCGGCGCTGATCCTGACCTCGGTGGTGCTGGCCTGCGGCCTTGCGGTGACGGTCTTCTCGGACCTCCCCACCCTGCGGCTCTTCGGCTGGCTCAGCGCCTTCGCCATGATGATGGCGCTGGTCGCCGATCTCGTGATCCTGCGGCCGACTGTGACGGTGCTGCTGCGCTGGACCCGGCGCCGGATCCCTCGGCAGGAGCCCGCGCCGGTAGCCGGAACGCCCCGCTCGGGCTGACCCTCACGGGCGCCGCCTCCACACTCGACCGGACCTTGATCCAAGGCCGCGATCGGGCGGGACGGGCAGCGACTACCCATGGCATCATTGCGAGCGGAGCGAAGTAACCCATCGTTCAGCCGTCTTCACCGTTCCTGGATGGCCAGGGCGCCGACGCGCCTCGCGGTGACGGCCCCCGGGGAGGGCCTCAGGCCTTCTTCAGCTCGCCCGGCTTATGCGCGGCCTCGGCGCCCGTCTTGTCGCTCTTCACCAGGTACTCGGGGTTTTCCTTCGAGGCCTTGACCTTGTGCGACTTGATGGACATCGGCGCGGTGAGCTTCTTCTCGACCGTGCCCTTCACCTCGCCCTGCGAGGATCCCCACTTGACCTTGTCGCCCTTCTTGAGTGTCGTCGCCATGTCGATAACCTCCTGTGACGACTCCGAAACACGGGTCCGACGCAGCCGTTCCGGCAGTACGGGAGCGCCAAAACATCGCAGATGCGGCGCCGCGCCCCTCCCGGCCACCTTGTCCCCCCGGGCTCTTTGTATAGAGTCTAAAACCGTGATAGGTCAGGGCTACTGACCAATCCAGGTGGCGCGGCCTCTGCATCTCGTTCCGGCGAGGCGGCACGCACGCGACGCCGGCTCGAGGGTGGCGAGGGTGGCGATGAGCGACAGGACAGCATCGGGCAAGGTGGCCGTCGGCATGCTCGCCAAGGCGCGTCTCGCCGACGCCACGACGCCCGCGAGCCTCTATCGTGGCGCGCGCGATCCGGGGTTGCCGGTCGCCCAAGGGCTCTACGATCCCTCGCGCGAGCACGATGCCTGCGGCGTCGGCTTCGTGGCGCAGATGAAGAACAAAGCCAGCCACGCCATCGTGGCCATGGGCCTCCAGATCCTCGAGAACCTCGACCATCGCGGGGCCGTGGGGGCCGACGCCCATGGGGGCGACGGCTGCGGCATGCTGGCCCAGATCCCGCACGGCTTCTTCGCCGCCGAAGCCGAGCGGCTGGGCTTCGCGCTGCCCGAGCCCGGCCAGTACGCGGTCGGCTTCTTCTTCCTGCCGCGCGACCCGGGCGGGCGCGCCATCGTCGAGGAGATCGTGGCGGAGGTGGTCGCCGACGAAGGCCAGGTGCTGCTCGGCTGGCGCGACGTGCCGACCGATAGCGCCTGCCTCGGCGAGAGCATCCGGCCGAGCGAGCCGGTCAGCCGCCAGGTCTTCATCGGCCGCGGCGAGGGCGTGCCGGACACGGCGTCCTTCGAGCGGCGCCTGTTCATCCTGCGCAAGGTCATCTCGGGCACGATCTACAAGCTCGCCGACCAGCGGGTGCGCGGCTTCTATCCGGTGTCGCTCTCCTCGCGCACCGTGGTCTACAAGGGGCTGCTGCTCGCGACCCGCCTCGGGGCCTACTACGCCGACCTGCGGGACGAGCGCTTCACCAGCGCCCTCGCGCTCGTGCATCAGCGCTTCTCGACCAACACCTTCCCGGCCTGGTCGCTGGCCCACCCCTACCGGATGGTCGCCCATAACGGGGAGATCAACACGCTGCGCGGCAACGTCAACTGGATGGCGGCCCGGCAGGCGAGCGTCGAGTCCGAGCTGTTCGGCCAGGACATCTCGAAGCTCTGGCCGATCAGCTACGAGGGCCAGTCCGACACCGCCTGCTTCGACAACGCGCTCGAGTTCCTGGTGCGCGGCGGCTACTCGCTCGCGCACGCGATGATGATGCTGGTGCCCGAGGCCTGGGCCGGCAACCCGCTCATGTCCGAGGACCGCCGCGCCTTCTACGAGTACCACGCCGCCCTCATGGAGCCGTGGGACGGCCCGGCCGCGGTCGCCTACACGGACGGCCTGCAGATCGGCGCGACCCTCGACCGCAATGGGCTCCGGCCGGCCCGCTACCTCGTGACCGACGACGACCTCGTGGTGCTTGCCTCGGAGATGGGCGTGCTGCCCATCCCGGAGGAGAAGATCGTCACCAAGTGGCGGCTCCAGCCGGGCAAGATGCTGCTCGTCGACCTTGTCGAGGGCCGCATCGTCTCGGACGACGAGATCAAGACCGCGCTTGCGGCCAGCCATCCCTACGGCAAGTGGCTCGCCGGCACGCAGCTGCAGCTCGAGGAGATGCAGCCCGTCGAGGCGCGGGCCGCGCGCACCGACGTCTCGCTGCTCGATAAGCAGCAGGCCTTCGGCTACACCCAGGAAGACCTGACGCTGCTGCTCCAGCCCATGGCGGCGACGGGCCAGGAGGCCATGGGCTCGATGGGCACCGACACGCCCATCTCGGCCCTCTCCGACAAGTCCAAGCTGCTCTACACCTACTTCAAGCAGAACTTCGCCCAGGTGACGAACCCGCCGA
>CAXUMV010000275.1:0-5288 GCA_964252065.1 uncultured Lichenihabitans sp. | reverse complement strand
GACCCGTCGAGGCCAGCTGCCGAGCCGGTGTCGACGAGGGTGAAGTTGTGCTTGTCCCCCTCATAGGCCTTGAAGAGCTGGGTGGTGACCACCGTGCCGCCCCAGCCCTGCGGGCCGTTGACGACCGCGCCCTTGCCGGCGTCCTCGGGGGCGGGGAACAGCTCGGGATGCTTCAGCGCATCCTGGATCGTCTTGATGTCCGGATGGGCATCGGCGACGTACTGGGGAATCCACCAGCCCTGGACGCCGCCATCGGGGAGGGCTTTCGAACCCTCGATGATCTTGCCTTCCGCAAGGCCCCGGCTGGTCACCTCGGGAAGCAGGTCGACCCAACTCTCGGGGGCGATGTCCGGCTGGCCCTTCTCCACCATGGAGGTAATGGTCGGGACGGTGTCGCCGGTCGTGATGTCGGCGTTGCAGCCGTAGCCCTTGTTCATGATGAACTTGTCGACGTTGGCGAGCACCTCGGCCGATTGCCAATTCATGCTGGCGATCGAGACGTCCCCGCAACCGGCCGCAAAGGCCGGCATCCCGAAGCCGGCGAGGCCGGCGGCAAGACAGGTTGTGAGCAGCAGGTGCTTCAAGGCCATTCTCCATTCACGCGGTGATCTGAGACCGGTGCCAGCCGCACCGCGACGCAGCTGGCCGATGGCAGTGCAGGGACGTTCACTCCGCCGCCATGCTCGAGGTCCGCGCCTCGGCAGCGCGGAGCCCGGCCCGGACGGCGTCCCGGAACCCGCCGCCCAGCATGGCGCCGATCGCGGCGGCGGTCGTCCCGCGGTACTCCACGAAGGCGTCCACGACCTCCGAGGGGGCCGTCGAACCCTCGAGCAGTTGGCTCGCACCCGCCACGACGGCCACGACGGCCCGGCGCGCGAGCGCGGGATCGAGCCCCCGCTCGACCGCGTCCCGGACCATCGCGTCGGCCAGGAGGGCCGGAAAGGCGGGGCCGGAGCCCGTCAGGCCGGTGAGGTAGTCGATATGGGCCTCCGAGGGGACCTCGTCGGCCGCCCCGCAGCACGCGAACAGCGCCCCGACCCTGTCCCGGTCCTGTTGCGGAACCGACGGCGCGGCGAACCAAGGCGTGTAGGAGCGGCGGATCTCCGCGGCCGCGTTCGGCATCGCCCGCACCACCTGCGAGGTGCCGAGCCGTGCGACCAGGACAGGCGAGGAGACGCCGGCCATCAGCGAGACGGCCGTCTTGCCGCGCATGTCGACGCGCACCCCGCCGAACTGCGCCGGGCGGACGGACACGACCACGATGTCGGACGCCTCGACCAGAGCCTGGTTGTCCTCGGTCCAGCGGACCTCCGGCAGCGTGGCGCGCGCCCTGCCAGGCGAACGGCTGGACAGGATGAGCGATCCGGGCCCGATCAAGCCCGCCTCGACGACGGCCCTGGCCACGGCATGCCCGAGCCAGCCGCCGCCGCCGATGATCCCGAGGACGAAGCCGGGGCCGCTCATGCCGCGCACGTCCCGGGCTGCTCCTGCGCGGGCACGAAGGCGTGCCTGGCCTGGAACCGGGCAAGCTCGTGCGGCCTGGGAGGCATGCCGGTGAAGATCTCCACGTAATGCGGGATGCGCGTCATGCGGAGCGCGAGGTCCTCCTTGGCCTGCATGGAGATGTAGCCGATCTGGGTCAGGTACATCGTCCGGGCGCGAACCTCCGCGGCGCACGCGTCGTAGCCGAACGTGACGAACATCGCGGCCAGGGCCGAGAGGCGCGCCTCGTCCGCCGCCAGGATCTCGTCGCCCACCTCGGGCGACTGCAGGGCCCAGCTGCGCACGGCGAACTCGAACTGCGAGTCGAACAGCGTCAGGTCGAGCCAGCAGTCGAAGACGTTGAGCATCGCCTCCGTGATGCTCTCGGCGTAGGCCGCCGTGCGCTTGACCAGGTTACCGGTGTTCTTCTCCCGCCACAGCTCCAGGAGCGCATCCAGCAGCGCCTCCCGGTCGGTGAAGAACCAGTAGAAGCTCGTCCGCGACAACTCGACCTTCTTGCCGAGCGGCTGGATGCGGACGGCGTCGATCCCGGACTCGATCAGCGTCTCGTATGCCGCCCCGAGCCACAGCTCCCGAGACCCTCGCCAACCCGTGTCCGTGGTGGTTCTGTCGTGCGGCATGAAGGCCAGCCAAGCAGGATTGCCGATGCGACGCAAGAGAATATACGGCGTCGTCGATAATATTGACACTTGTGTACACGGGCCTATCATCAAGCCCCCTCGAAGCGAGAAGCCCGCCCATGGCCGCGAACGATCCGCTGCTGCAGCCCTTCGCCCTCAAGCACCTCGTGCTGAGGAACAGGATCATGACGACGGCGCACGAGCCGGCCTATCCGGAGGACGGGCTGCCCAAGGAGCGCTACCGCGCCTATCACGTGGCCCGCGCCAAGGGGGGCATCGCCCTGACCATGACGGCCGGGTCGGCCTCGACCTCGCGCGACAGCCCTCCGGTGTTCAACAACGTGCTCGCCTACAAGGACGAGGTCGTGCCGTGGATGCGCGCGCTCGCCGACGCCTGCCACGAGCACGGCACGGCGGTGATGATCCAGCTGAGCCACCTCGGGCGCCGGACCCGCTGGGACAAGGGCGACTGGATGCCGGTGGTCTCGCCCTCGCACCACCGGGAAGCCGCGCACCGGGCCTTCCCCAAGAAGATCGAGGACTGGGACATCGCGCGCATCGTCAGCGATTTCGGCGATGCGGCCGAGCGGATGAAGGCGGCGGGGCTCGACGGGATCGAGCTCGAGGCCTACGGCCACCTGCTCGAGCAGTTCTGGTCGCCGCTGACCAACGAGCTCGAAGGGCCTTACGGCGGCTCCCTGGACAACCGGCTGCGCTTCACCTTCGACGTCTTGCGCGAGATCCGCAGACGGGTCGGGCCGGCGTTCATCGTGGGGGTGCGCTACACGGCGGACGAAGCGCAGGGCGGCGGGCTCGACAAGAACGACGGGCTCGCGATCTCCCGCCGCCTCAAGGACAGCGGCCTTGTGGACTTCCTCAACATCGTCAAAGGCCACATCGACACCGATCCGGGCCTGACCGACCTCATCCCGATCCAGGGCATGGCGTCGGCGCCGCACCTCGACCTCGCCGGCGAGATCCGCGCCGCCACCCAGGTCCCGACCTTCCACGCCGCCCGCATCCCGGACGTCGCCACCGCGCGGCACGCCATCCAATCGGGCAAGGTCGACATGATCGGCATGACCCGCGCCCACATGACCGACCCCAACATCGTGCGGAAGATCATCGCGGGCCGCGAGGACGACATCCGTCCGTGCGTGGGCGCGAACTACTGCCTCGACCGCATTTACCAGGGCGGGGCGGCCTACTGCATCCACAACGCCGCGACGGGCCGCGAAGAGACGGTGCCCCACGACATTCCCAAGGCGGAGACCAGGCGCAAGATCGTGGTCGTCGGCGCGGGGCCGGCGGGGCTCGAGGCGGCCCGCGTGGCGGGCGAGCGCGGCCACGCGGTGGTGGTGTTCGAGGCGGCCAGCCATCCCGGCGGCCAGATCAGGCTCACCGCCCAGAGCGCCCGGCGCCGCGAGATGCTCAGCATCGTGGAGTGGCGCATGGCGCAGTGCGAACGGCTCGGCGTGACGTTCCGCTTCAACACCGTCGCCGAGCAGGCGGAGGTGCTGGCCGAGACGCCGGACGTCGTCATCGTCGCGACCGGCGGGCTGCCGCACACGCAGGTCCTCAGCCAGGGCAACGACCTCGTGGTCTCGTCCTGGGACATCATCTCGGGCGACGTGAAGCCCGGCTCGAACGTGCTGGTCTTCGACGATGCCGGCGACCACGCGGGCCTGCAGGCGGCGGAGATCATCTCCGAGACGGGCGCCAAGGTCGAGGTCATGACCCCGGACCGCTCCTTCGCGCCGGAGGTCATGGCCATGAACCTCGTGCCCTACATGCGCTCGCTGCAGAAGCGCGACGTGACGTTCACCGTCACCTTCCGCCTGGAATCCGCGGAGCGGGCCGGCAACCAGCTCCTCGCCAGGGTCGGCAGCGACTACGGCGGCGTCAGCAAGCAGCGGACGGTCGACCAGATCGTGGTCAACCACGGCACCATCCCGCTTGACGAGCTCTACCTGGAGCTCAAGCCGCTCTCGCGGAACCTCGGAGCGGTGGACCACGACGAGCTCATCGCCGGACGGGCGCAGACGCGCGCGGCCAACCCCGAGGGCGCGTTCCAGCTGTTCCGCATCGGCGACGCGGTCGCGGCCCGCAACACGCACGCCGCCATCTACGACGCGCTTCGGCTCGTGAAGGACCTCTGATACGTTTCCCGGCCCGTCAGCGCCGCGGCGATCCATGGCCTCGGTCGGGAAGCCCGACCATGGATCGCTTCGCTGCGCTCGCGGGGACGGCCGCGGCCTCGGCCTTGGGAGAGTTGACCGATGACGGACCGCAGGCCCGACGTGCAAGCCTTCCTCGAAGCCGTCCGGGCCGGCTTCTCGGCCTCGCGGACCTCGCCCGAGACCGAGCGGTGCGTGCGCGACGTCTTCGCGCGGCTCGACGGGGCGGTCGGCCGCACGAAGGTCGGCAGCACGCGGTTCCCGGCCTGTGCGATGCTGCCGCGCGCGCTGGACGCCGCCAAGGCCGCGCTCCCTGCCCTCTCGCGCCTCGCCTCGGCCTTCGAGGCCCTGGTGCCGTCGCTCGGATGGAGCCAGCGGAACGGCGGGCCGCAGGCCAGCGCGAACCTGATGGACGGCCACGCCAACGCCATGGTGGTCGGGCCCGGCGGGCTCGAGGACCGCAGCGACGTCTGGGTCGGCCTCAGCCTGCTTGCGCCGCATGTGCGCTACCCCGACCATCACCATGCGCCCGAGGAGGCCTATCTCCTGCTCTCGCCGGGCGAGTTCCGGCAGGGCGACGGTGCGTGGTTCGAGCCCGGCCCCGGCGGCACGCTCTTCAACGAGCCGGGCATCCTCCATGCGATGCGCTCCGGCGCGGCGCCGCTGCTCGCGCTCTGGTGCCTGCGGCCGGACGAAACGCCCTGAGGCGGGAGGTCGTCAGGGCGGCGGCGCCTCGCCCTGGAGGGCTTGCGTCATCCACGCGACGGCGAGGTCCCGGAGGTTGCTCCGTCGCGGCTTGAGGGGCACGAGGATGTTGTGCCGCCTCTCCGCCGTGAGTTCCTCGTCGCCGACGCGCACGAGGCTGCCGTCCGCAAGGAAGTCCTGCAGGAGCAGGCCCCAACCCAGCGCGACCCCGTGGCCGGCGCGGGCGACCGAGATCGTCTCGGTGTAGTGGCTGAAGCGGAGCGACGGCTCGGCGACCGGCCCC
>CAXUMV010000274.1:4246-5294 GCA_964252065.1 uncultured Lichenihabitans sp. | reverse complement strand
CTTCTTCTATCACTCCAACGAGGGCAAGGCGGTGGTCGGCATCGTCGAGGTCACCAAGCCCTACTACCCCGACGACACCGATCCCAGCGGCCGCTTCGGCATGGTCGACGTCAAGGCGCTCGAGGCGCTGCCCGACCCCGTGACGCTGGAGGCCATCAAGGCCGAGCCCTCGCTGGCCGACATGGTGCTGGTGCGCAACTCGCGCCTGTCCGTCCAGCCGGTCACCGCCGCCGAGTGGAAGACGGTCTGCGCCATGGGCGGCCTCTGATCCCTCGGCGGAAGACGGGCATCGCCATCCACCGCCGGACAGGCCGGCCGGCATTGACTTCGAGCGCCCGTCCCCCTTGTTGGGACATCCAGCCGCTGCCTGCGCCCGATCGGTCCCAGGCCCTCAAGCCGGGCTGCGAGGATGCACATGGCCTTGCGAGATCGCACGGATGCCGCCCCTGACCCGCGAACGCGAAGGTCCGCGTCGCGCGAGGGGGCTCGCCGGCGGGGACGGGTCGCGGGCGCCCCGACGGGACCCGGCCCGGCCGAGGAGGCGCCGGCCGACGTCGAGCCGGGTCTCAGCCGGGCCGACATCGTGGCCGCCTATGCGCGCACGGGGTACAACCTCGAGCATCACCCGGCCCACATCATCCGCCGCGCCCATCAACGGGCGACGGCGGCCTTCCAGGACGTGCTGGCCGGCGACGACCTGACCCCGACCCAGTATGCGGCTCTGGCGGTCCTGCTCCAGCACGGGGTCGTGTCGCAGAACCACCTCGGCCGGCTGACCGCCATGGACCCCTCGACGATCAGCCTCGTGGTCCGGACCTTGTCGAAGCGCGGGCTGATCGCTCGCCGCCCGTCCGAGAAGGACCAGCGGCTGTCCCTCATCACGCTGACCGATGCCGGCGCCCGCTATGCCCTGGAGCGGCTCGGCGAGAGCATGGAGGTCGCCCGCCGTCTGCTCGAGCCGCTGTCGGCCGCCCAACAGGCCACGTTCCTCGCCTTGTTGCGATTGATCGCGCGGATGGACGAGGACGCCTCCTAGAGGCCTGACGCC
>CAXUMV010000274.1:0-4236 GCA_964252065.1 uncultured Lichenihabitans sp. | reverse complement strand
CGAATCACCCCGGCCGACCGGGTCCCGATGGCCTGGGTCGCCGGCGGGCCACGTCACTGAAGGGCGGCGCGCGCCTGGCTCTTCATCTCCGCCCCGAGCTTCATCCCGAGCTGAACGAGAAGATCGTCGACGAGCGGGCGCATGTCGCTCAGGTGAAGACGGTCGATCAGCCGTCGCGCCGCGATGATCAGGTCCGCCAGGTCGACCAGGCGTTCTCCCACCGGGAACGCGCTCGTGAACGACCGCTCGTCCGTCTTGAGGGCCGTGATGTTGATGACGACGCCGATGATGCGAAGCAACAACTCATCGTCGTCGAAGTATCCGCGGCCCCGAAACAGCACCCAATACGTCGTGTCGGGGTCGGGCTGCGTCCGATACTCCATGATGAAGGACGGTGACGTGGAGTCCAGCGTGCTGATGCAATCCCGGATGCAGGTCCGGTCGTCGACATGCACCTGCTCCATCAAACGCCCGAACGCGACGCCCTCCTCGATCCACTGCGGGCTGCCACCGAAGAACTGCAGTGCCGGCAAATCCAAATCGACTTTGCCGGACCGCATGTCAGCATCGACGAGGCCGATCCCGAGTTGCTCGAGAAACGGTTCCGGAATAACAGAAAGTTGATCTGCGGAAAGAGTTCTCAAATCAGCGCCTCAAGACCATCCAAGGCGTAGCATGAGATCCCAGCCCAGACAATAAGCCGATCTTCTCGGCAATTGGTAAAACGATAAACCGGACGCGACGACAATCAGTCCGGCTGATCCGCGGCCACCGCGGCGATGAAGTCCAGAATGCGGGTCCGCAGCTTTCCGTCGCGGATCTGCATGAAGCATTGTACCAGATGCTTACCTTCGCTGGTCGACAGGAACTGATCCATCATCTTGGCCTGATCAGCGATCTTGGGGGAATCGAGCTGTGCTGCCTTACCCAGGTAGTCGGACGTCCCTTTCAGGAAATACTCGGGCGGAAGATGCATGATATCACAGATCTGTTGCAATCTGTTCATCGATATCGCGCTGATGCCTTTCTCGTATTTTTGGATCTGCTGGAACGAAATTCCCATGGACGACGCAAGTTCGGACTGCGTCATACCGATCGACTTTCGTCTCGCGCGAATATGACTTCCAAGCGTTGCATCAGCTTGGCTCGACCGCTTGATTGTCACGTAATCGCCCCAAGAAACAACGCGCCCACTTCGCTTTGTGCGCTACAGCGCTTTGAATTGCAATCGGTCGTATGACGACACACAATCTATTGGATGTGAATTCAAAAACGGAAGCAGCCCCTCTTGCCTCCCGCCGCACAGAGTCTTCCGCCACGCGGAAGAAGCGCGTCATCGCCCGCAACCTAGCCGTGCGTACGTGTATCTGCTCAACTGCAAGAACGAGTCCGGGAGCCGGCGGCCTCGCGATTGTGGGGGGAACGATGGTCGACGTCGAGGCGGTCCGTTGGGCATATCGCCTGATCATGGGGCGGGAGGCCGAATCCGAGGCGGCGCTTGCCCGCACGGCCCGCGCCTGCGAGTCGATCGAGGACGTCCGGGCGGCGTTCCTGGCCTCCGACGAGTTCCTCGAGAAGACCGGGGCCCGGGTGCCGGTCGCCGGCCGCTTCCGGAGCGAAGCCGAGGGCGCCCCGCGGCTTTGCGTCATCGGCAACTGCCAGGGGCCCGAGATCGCGCGGCATCTGGCCTGTATCACCGGGCTGCCCGTGACGGGCCGCGACGTCACCCATTACAGCCAGGCCGGCGCCGCGGCCTGGCGCGCCGACTGCGACGAGGCCGCGCTGATCCTCACCATTCCATTGTCGGAGCGGTTCGACGGCCTGCAGGTGCGGCAGCTCGAGGCGCGCTACCCGGGCCGGGTCCGGGTCATGAACGCACCCTTCTTCGAGGGCCTGTTCCCCGACATCGTGTTCCTCGGCGAGATGGGCCGCCGCCTGCCCGGGCCGATGGACGGCCACTCGAAGCTGACGCTCCGCGCCTATCTCCGCCGCGAAACGGTGGAGAGCTGCGTCCGCTCCTTCGTGCCCGCCAGCTTCGAGCGGCATGGCTATTTCGCCGCCTGGCAGGCCTCCAAGCAGGAGCTCATCCGGCGGGACGCCGAGGTCGACGTGCCGCTCGGCGACGTGTTCTTCGAGCATGTGAGGACGGTGCCGCTGCTCCTCACGGTCAACCACCCCACGACCGCGCTCTACCGCATGATCTGCGAAGAGGTCTGCCGCGTTCTCGACCTGCCCTATCGCGATGTCCCGCTGGCCTCGATGGCGACCGCGCAGGCCTACTGGCCCGTGTGGCCGATCTTCGACGCGCTGGCCGAACACCACAGGCTCGCCTACCGGACGCCCCAGATCTTCGTGCGGGAGCACGAAGCCTGGTCGCTGCCCCATTTCATCGGCCGCTCCTTCGCGTTCTACGACAGGCTCGGGCGGGACCCCCTGCTGGCCGCGCTCAGGGCCAAGCCCTCCCCGGTCTACGACGATTTGCTTTGAGCGGGCCCTAGCCCTCAGCCCGGTGGGCGGCGACGTAATCGGCGACCGCGTCCTCGAGCGCGGTGAACGGCGCCGTGTAGCCGGCGCTCCGCAGGCGGGCCAGCGAGGCCTCGGTGAAGTACTGGTACTTGTCGCGGATGGCCGGCGGCATGTCGGCGAAGGTGATCCGGCGCGGCACGGAGAGCGCGTCGCACAGCGACTCGGCAAGCGCGCGGAAGCTGCGGGCTTCGCCCGTGCCGACATTGTAGATGCCGTCCCGGCCCGTCGGGCCGAGCGCCCAGAGCACCACCGCCACCGCGTCCTTCACATAGATGAAGTCCCGCCGCTGCTCGCCGTCGGCGATGCCGGCCCGGTGGCTCTTGAACAGGGAGACGGCGTCCCCCCGCTGCACGGCGGGGAACATCTTGGCCAGCACGCTCCGCATCTCGCCCTTGTGGTCCTCGTTCGGCCCGAAGACGTTGAAGAAGCGGAAGCCGGTGCAGCGCGGGGGCAGGGGGCCGCCGCGGGCGAAACGCTCGGCGACCACGAGGTCGAACTGCCGCTTGCTCCATCCGTAGAGGTTGAGCGGGCGCAGGGCCCGCATGGCCTCGAGGTCGATGGCGTCCTCAAACCCCTGGGCGCCGTCGCCGTAGACGGCGGCCGAGGAGGCATAGAGCAGCGGGACCCCCTGGGCGGCGCACTGGTCGAGCAGCCGCAGGGAGGACACGAAGTTGGCGCCGATCACCATGTCGCCGTCGGTGGCGGTGGTCGCCGACTTCGCGCCCATGTGGATCACGGCCTCGACGTCGCGGCGGCCCGCCAGCCAGCTTATGAGCTCGTCGGGTCGCACGAAATCGGTGAAGACGCTTCTGGCGAGGTTGCACCACTTGTCGCCCGTGCCGAGGCGGTCGCAGATCACGATGTCCCGCCGGCCGGCCTCGTTCAGCGCCGCCACGATATTCGAGCCGATGAAGCCCGCGCCGCCGGTGACGACGATCACGCCCCCGACCCCAGGCCCGGCGCCCTGCGGATCACGGCGCGCCGCCGCGCCGGACGATGAAAGATGCTCACACGCCTCGATCCTTCCCCAACGTCCACATAGGGGCCCCGCCCTGGCGAGGCAACGCCCGGCCGGGCCCTCATGGGCTCAGCCCGGGGCGAGGTGGCCTCCTGCGACTGTGAAGCGCTCGGCGCCCTCCGCGTCGGCGAAGGCCTGCGGGTCGGCGCCCGTCATGATGACCTGGCCCCCCAGCGTCCCGAGTTCGGCGAACAGTGCCCGCCGGCGCGAGGGGTCGAAATGGGCTGCGACCTCGTCGAGCAGCACCATCGGCGCAATGCCGCTCATCGCCGCGACCAGCCGCGCCTGGGCGAGCACCAGCCCGACCACCAGCGCCTTCTGCTCGCCGGTCGAGGCCCGCGCGGCCTCGATGCCCTTGGGGCCGTGCCGGACCGCAAGGTCGCTGAGATGGGGGCCGACCGTGGTGCGTCCGGCCGCCGTGTCGCGGCCGCGGTGGGTCCGCAGCAGGGCCCGGTAGCGCTCCTCGGCTTCGAGCGCCGGACAGGCAGCGACCAAATCCTCGACGGCGCCGCTCAGCGCCACCTCGGCCCAGGGAAACGGCGAAGCCTCGTCGCGGCTCGCCTCGATGAGGCCGCGCAGCCGGGCCACCGTATCGACCCGCGCGGCCGCGACCGCGACCCCGAGGCTCGCCACCTCGCGCTCGGCCGCCTCCACCCAGCCCTGGTCGAGCGGCCCGCTGCGGCTTTCCTCGA
>CAXUMV010000273.1:1373-5341 GCA_964252065.1 uncultured Lichenihabitans sp. | reverse complement strand
ATGGGGAACATGTGGTGCTCCACGTGGTAGTTCATGTTCCAGTAGATGAAGCGGCTCACCGGATTCATGTACACGGTCCGCGAGTTGAGCCGGTGGTCGGTGACGTCGTCGGCGAGCCCGCCATGCTGCAGCAGCCCCACCATCACCATGTGCCAGCACCCGTACATCCGGGGCAGCCCGATCAGCATGAGCGGCAGCCAGGACCGAAGCAGGAGCGAAAGCACGAGGGTGAGCGCGTAGATGCCGATGTGGACCCGGGCGGCCGCGACGGCCTTCACCCGTTCGCTCTCAGGAATGAAGCTCTGTTCGTCCGGCGTGATCGTGCCGGCCGCGTTCCCCAACAGCGCCGCCATGGAGTGCCAGACGTCGAAGACGCCGACGACGTTGAGGACGGTGCGCAGCAGATCGGGCGGCCTCATCACGGCGATCTCGGCATCGCGTCCCACGATGATCGTGTCGGTGTGGTGGCGCGCATGGCTCCAGCGCCAGGTGACCGGGTTGCGCATCAGCATGAAGCTTGCGACCTGGTAGACCGCATCGTTCATCCACCGCGTCTTGAACGCCGTGCCATGCCCGCACTCGTGCCAGCGGGAGTCGCTCGCCGAACCGTAGAGCGTCCCGTAGACGAAGAAGAAGGGAACGCACCACCAGGTGCCCCACAGCCCGACGCCTCCGGCCGCCGAAAGCAGCAGTCCAGCGAGCCAGACCGCGGTATCCCTCATCGCCGGCCCGTCCGAGCGCTGCATCAGGGCCTTCATGGCCTTGCGCGGAACGTCCGTGTGATACCACTCGGCCGAGGCGAGGCCGGTCTCGATCGCGATCTGTGTGCTGTTCCCAACGAGACTGTAGTCGCGCCTGGGACGTGGGAATGACTCGCCGCGCGCCGTTGCCATGCTGGCCTCCAGAATGCCTGGCCCTCTGCCGTCTCGACAGGCGGCGGGGGCGTTTGATGGTATCTGATCGTCTTTGATGGAAAAGTCAATGTGAGGACGGCTTTTCGCATCAAAGCGTGGCGGCCGGACCAAGCGGCGCGAAGACGCCCGACGGAGGGGGAAAGTCGACATCGGGTTGCAGGGCCAAGGCCCTGACGCGCCTGTCCACGTCCGCGATGGCGGCCGCCCCCTCGATGATCCGGAAGATCGCATCGTAACGGCGGCTCTCGCCATGCTGCAGCCAGATCATCTCTCCCCGTTCGCGCGCGCCCACATCGCCCAGCACGTGATGGGTGGACGGCTCGAGACCGAGCGCGTACATGCCGGCCTGGAAGTTCTGCCACTCGAAGTGGCAGGGCAGCTGGTCCTTCCTGGTGCGGAGCTCGAAGCCAAGCTCCCGTCGATCGTTCAGCAGGGCAGCCGACACCCATCCCTCCCGGTCGGCCGCAAGGGCATGCTCCCAGACCTGCTCCCGGAAGGAGGGGCGCGGCCCGGGCATCGTCCGGTAGCCGACGCCCTGGTCGCGATAGGCGGGGCCGTCATGGGAGGCCCAGACCACGTCGGTGACCGGTGCGAGATACCGCGCCTGTTCGTCGAGCAGCGGGTAGCCGAGGTTGACGTGGTAGAAGAACATGTGCGGCGTGCTGGCGAAGCCGTGGTTCTCGACATGGTCGACGATGCGGATCTCGAGGCCGCCGAGATCCGCCTCGATGCGTCGATGAAGGTGAAGGTCCTCGCCGAAATTGGTGGATTGCTGGACGATCCCCTCGGCCCAGAGCACGCAGCGCTCCCCCTCCCAGCGCTCGCCATAGCCGGTGAGGCGGGCCGGGATGGCGCTCACCCGGCCATGCAGCCCGTGGCGCACGGTCGGGCGGCCGGGATAGGCGTAGGTGTCGGCCGCAACCGTGGCGGGCCCGAGCGTGTGGTCGAGCCCGCAGGTGACCATCAGGCCCGAAAACGATCGCAGCCAGCCGAGTCCCGCCTCGCCCTCCGGCTCGTGCAGGCCAGGATGGCGGAAGCCCGTGGGGGAGTGCCAGCCGATCGCCTGTCCCTTGAACTCGCAATCGGCGATGTCGAGGGCACGGTCGACCAGGGCCGTGAAACGCAAGCCTGAGCCGGTGCGGAAATCCAGCATACGAACCCCGCGCTCGACGCCGTCGCCGAGCGTCATCAGCCGCACGCCCGCAAATTGCGACAGCATGCCGGAGCGCTCGGCGAGCTCGCGCCGCGACAGGGTGCGGCCGAACAGGTCGGTCATCGGCCCCCCTGTCTGGCCGGCGGCATCCTCACAGGCCCAGGCCGCGCAGCTTGCCATCCAGGAAAGCCTTGGCGCGCGGCACGTCCGCCTCGTCGAGATGCTCGATGATGATCGGGATGTTGGGATGGGTCCGCGACAGGCGCTGCAGGTAGAGGTCGTAATTGAGAGAGCCCAGCCCCGGGGCGGGCAGCTCGATCTCGCCCACGCCCCGGAAGGTATGCGATTCGAGCGCATCCGCATCGCCGATGTCGACGTGCTTCTCGGCCTTGTTGGACCCCGAGCGCTGCACGTCCTTGGCGTGGGCGATCAGGATCCGGTCGGACAGCGTGTCGAAGACCTGGCCGATGACCGCGTCCATGCTGTCGATGTTGTGGGCCTCGAAGTAGTTGGTCGGGTCCATGAGCAGGGCCAGCCCCGGGTGGTCGACAGCCGCAAACATCCGCGCCGTTTCCTCAATCGATCCCACGACGTTGTTGACGTAGGTCTCGAGCAGAAAGGTCGCGCCGTGGTCATGGGCGGTCCGGGCGAGATCAGCGATGACGGCGCGGCAGGTCTCGAAGCCCTCCTCGGTCTTGTTGCGAGGGTGGTGCACCCAGTCGCTCTCGACGTTGAAGGTGCCGGTCTCGGAAATCACATAGGGGCTGCCGAGGTCGCGGGCGTGCCTGAGGATATCCTTGACGTGATCGACCCGGCGCCTGCGCTCGCCTTCGTCCGGATGGACGATGTTGGCGTAGCCCGAGATGCAGCAGATCGGCAGGTTCTGGTCCCGGAAGGCCTCGCGCACGCTCGTGCACTTGGCCTTGGTGATCTGGCCGGGCGACATGTCGAGATCCTTGAAGTGCAGGTCGAGCTGCACCGTGTTGAACCCGAGGGCGCGGATTTTCCGCGCCGTCTCGTGCAGGCCGTAAGAGAAGTATCCGGTGAAGATGCCGACCTGCATCATGGTCCTGTCCTCGAGGTGGGGGGCCGATCAGAGTGGGAATTCGTCGAGCCGGACCGGTCGGTTTTCGGCCAGGGACCGGTATGCGGCCTCGACGAGCGCCATCGTGCGGACGTTGTCATCGACCGACAGGATCGGTTCGGTGCCCGTCTCGAGCGCGTATTGCAGTTGCTCCATCACGCCCACAAAGGCGTGCGGGAACCAGCAGGTCGGCCAGGTCGGCTCGACCCAGCGACCGCCGGTGGATCGGGTCGATGCGAAACGGGCCGTCGAGGGCGTGCCGTCGGGCCACCCGATGGTGCCCTGGGCGACCCCGTCGGTCCCCTCGACGCGCCACCTGATGTAGATGTCGCTATCGAAGCCCTCCTGGCGGGGGCCGGACCACACGTCCTCCAACGACACCGCAAGGAGGCCGGAGGCGAAGCGCAGGGTCGAGACCGTGATCCCGTCCCGGTGGGGGAAGGCGGTGCGCGGATCGGGCCGGGCGGCCGTGTAGATCTCCTGCACCTCGCCGAACAGGAAGCGCAGCACGTCGAGGTGGTGCACGCTCATGTTGGCCAGCGTCAGCCGGTCGTAGCCGGTCAGAAACCCCTGCCAGTGGGGGATGGCGCGCATGTCGATGGTCGCAATCACCGGGGTGCCCAGGTCGCCGCGGTCCAGCAGCTGCTTCAGCACGCGCATGGATTGGTCGAAGCGCATGTTCTGGTTCACCGACAGCAGCTTGCCGGCCGCGTGCGCGCCGTCGCGCAGGCTCCGGGCCTCGGCGAGCTCCAAGGCGAGCGGCTTCTGGGCCAGGATGGCCTTGATGTGCGGCTGCGCCAGCGCGAGACGGATCAGC
>CAXUMV010000273.1:0-1363 GCA_964252065.1 uncultured Lichenihabitans sp. | reverse complement strand
CCGGCTGCTGGTCGGGCGGGAAGGCGATGTCGAGGATGTCGACCCGCGGGTCCTCGATCAGCGCCGCGGGCGTGGCGTGCACGATCGGGATCCCGTAGCGACCCGCCACCTCGGCTGCCCGCGCCTGGGTGCGGGACGCGATCGCCACCACCTCGAACCGGGCGTGCCGGTAGGCGGCCAGATGGACATCCGCCATGATCATCCCGGCGCCGATGCAGCCGATGCGATAGTGGCGAACGCGAACGTCGACGTCCGGAACGAACCCTTTCGCATCGCCCGCTACGTCCACCTCGCCCTCCCGCCCTCGTATTTTGGTCGCGTCGCGAAGAGCGGCAGCCTCGTCCTCGGACGACCGCACTCATCACCGGACGCGAGGCTTGCTGCCGCTCGCCGATCGATCACTATAATGATGATCTATGATTGATTATGATGTCAATCGCGTTATTTGACAGCACGAAGCGAGGCTGCCACCGTCGGACGTATGTCGCATTGCCGATCCGTCTGCCGGTGACGGCTCCCACGCCGTCTCACGTTGGTCCCTCGGTGGCACGGGCGGTTGATGTCGGCATGGGTTTGGAAGGAGCGAAGCCGGGATGATGCGGACCACCGTGGTCGACCTCGCCCGCGAGGCCGGCGTCTCAACCGCGACCGTGGACCGGGTCCTCAACAAACGTCAGGGGGTCAAGACTCGGACGCGCGATCACGTGCTGTCCGTGGCCGAGCGCCTGGGCTACATCGACGAACCGGTCGTCGCGACATCGCTTCGTGACCCCGAGCGAGTCCTCCTGGACGTCGTCGTTCCGAACGGCACCAACACGTTCCTGGGCGTGCTGCGCGCCCATTTCGAGTCCGTCTCTCGTCATCGGGATGATGTCCGGATCCGCTTCCACAGCTTCGACGGCTTCGATCCGGACGCTCTGGGCAGCACGCTGGACGGTTTGCGCGGCCAGACCCGGGGCGTGGCGGTCGTGG
The DNA here is from genome assembly GCA_964252065.1 of uncultured Lichenihabitans sp. Lineage (GTDB taxonomy): Bacteria > Pseudomonadota > Alphaproteobacteria > Rhizobiales > Beijerinckiaceae > Lichenihabitans. The sequence continues at coordinate 391 of CAXUMV010000273.1, read as the reverse complement.
CGCTCGACCATCCCGCCGTGCGGGAGGCGATCCGCGGGCTCGCCTCGACCGGGGTGCCGGTGGTGACCCTGGTATCCGACATCTCGCAGGTTCCCCGCCTGAGCTACGTCGGCATCGACAACCGCGCGGCAGGGCGGCTGGCCGGCCATCTCCTGAGCCGGTTCATGGGGCCGGGCTCCCGCAAGGTGGCGCTGTTTGCCGGCTCTCTCTCCTACCGCGGCCACGAGGAGCGGGAGATGGGCTTTCGCCACCTCGTCGCCGAGGAGGCTCCCCACACCGATGTCGTCGAGTTCCGCGAGGTTCGCGACGACACCGAACGGGCCTATCGCGACGCCAAGGCCCTGCTGGAACGGCATGAAGCGCTGCAAACCGCCTTAACGGGCGATATGGC
>CAXUMV010000272.1:830-5357 GCA_964252065.1 uncultured Lichenihabitans sp. | reverse complement strand
AAGTGGAGGCCGCGCGGCAGGCCTCGCGCAGCACCCACAATCCGAGCTTGTCGATGAGGCCGCTTTCCTCGGCGATCGGGATGAACGCGTCCGGGGCCAGGAGCCCGCGCTCGCCGTGCCGCCAGCGGACGAGCGCCTCGGCGCCCGACACCGCATGGCCGCCCGCAGCGCTATGGATCGTCTGGAAGTAGACGACGAGAGACCCTGGATCGGGCGAGGACGACGGTTCGTCCGTCTCCTCAGGGACATCCGGGTCGGCCATGGCCGCCTGCAGGGCGGCACGCAGGTCGCTCTTCAACGCCGCCCGCGCGCCGCGTCCGTGGTCCATGGACGGCTGGAACATCAGCCAGCCCCCTCGGCCGCCTGTCTTGGCTTCGTATAGTGCGATGTCGGCGTAGCGCATGACTTCGCCCGCCAGATCACCGCCGTCGGCGATCACGGCAAGGCCGATCGATCCGCCGATATGGGCGATGGCTTCGCCATGGCGGAGGGCGAAGGGGGTGCTGAGCCGGGACAGGACGTCGTCGCAGATCGTCTTGACGACGTCGTCGCCCTCGCCGATGTCAGGCAGGAGGATCGCGAACTCGTCGCCGCCCAGTCGTGCCAGGGTATCCTGCGGGCGCAGGCAGAGCTGCATGCGATCCGCGGCGGTCCTGATCAGCTCGTCGCCTGCGGCATGCCCGAACGTGTCGTTGACCGGCTTGAACCGGTCGAGATCGATGAGGGCGACGGCCCCCCGCCGACCGCTCGCTCCGTTGTGCGCGAGGCAGTGATCGAGGCGCGTCGCGAACAGGGCGCGGTTCGGCAGCCCGGTGAGGACATCGTGAAGCGCGAGGTGCCGGGCCTGGTGCTCGCTCGTTCGGAGTTCGCCGAGGCTGACCCGCAGCCGCAGGAGCAGGGCCCCGAAAAGGATCGCGAGCACGATCGCGGCGACCGACAGCGCCGGGACGAGCCGGCCGACCACCTTGGATCCGGGGAGATCAGGGGTCCATACGATGAAGCCGATCGGCTCGCCGCTGGAGGTGGCATTGATCTGGAACGCGACCTCGCTTCCCTCGGCATCGGCGGCACGCGCGAAACGAGCGCCCGTGAGGCCTTGTTCGTGGCTGAGCTTGTCGAGGACCGCGCCATCGAGGAACCGGATGACGATGAGGTATCCCGTCTCGGCCATGGCGGCGCCGGGGCCGTCCGCGACGTTGCCTTGCGGGTCTCCGAGCGCCGCGATGCCGACGACCGTCGGATGGCCTTCCATGCGCATCAGCTTGGCGATCGCCCGGCCAGCCGGCTCCCCCGAAGCGCCTGAGCCGGCCGGCGCTTCGAGGCGCCTGCCGCCGCGCTCGGAGGGAGGTGCGCGCGGCGAGCGGAGTTCGGCGAAGAGCGGCTGAAGCAGCGGTTTCGTCCAGCGATAGCGCTGCTGGACCTGCGGGTCCCCCTGGGTGACGAGCTGGCCCGCGTGGTCGATGACGAAGGCCCGGTCGAAGCCGAAGATCGACAGGGCCATGTGGCTGATGGCCCCCGCCACCCTGGCGCCGCGAAGATCGGCTCCGCTCGGTCCGACTCCCGGCTGGGGGGATGCGTCGGGGTCGCCGATGACGTCCGCCGCTCCCCCCGACAGGTAACCCGCGCCGATCTGGTGGACGATATGCTCGACCTGCTGGACCTGCTCGCCCAGGCGCGCCGTCATGAGTTGCCGCTGCCGCTCGCGCGCGGCCGCGTCGCTCTCGGCGCCGGCCCACAGCGTCGCCAGCACCACAAGCCCCAGCGTGCCGAGGGCGCTGACGCCGATCAGGAACAGAAGCCGCCCGGAGGACGTCCAGCCTCGCTGCTCGGTCGTCGGATGGAAGCGGCGGATGGCGCGCAAAAGCGGTTCCTCGGAGGACGCCACCCTCGTCCGAAGACATTGAGAAAGCATTGCTCGTCGAAGGCGAAGTGGGCGGTCCGCTCCTGCGGATAAATAATGTTCACAGGGCCTTAAGAGGCGTGCCGTAGCCATGGTGGCATCCGCGACGACCTCCAGGGCCGGCCAACGATCCACTCACAGGGGCAGACGACATGTCATTGGGCAGGACAATGCGGCGCACTCGCCTCGGGCGCATCGCTGTGATCGCGACCTTTGCGGCCTTGACCGCCGCTTCGTCCTGCGTGGGGTCCGCGCAGGAGCGTCTTTCCGCCAGGATCGCAGTGGAAGGGGCGTTCCCTCCGTTCAACTATCTCGATGCGAACAATACGTTGCAGGGGTTCGACGTCGACATCGCCAAGGCCCTTTGCGTCAAGGGCAACCTCGACTGCTCGTTCGTGATCCAGAAATGGGACGACATGATCCCCAACCTCCTGGACAAGCGCTACGACGCGATCGTCTCGTCGATGTCGATGAGCGCGGAACGGCGCGAGAAGGTTGCCTTCACCAACAAGTATTACGACAGCCCCTCGATCTTCATCGTCAAGAAAAGCTCGACGATCCGCGACACGACCCCTGACGCGCTTCGCGGCGTCAAGCTCGGCGTGGGGCTCAAGACGGTGCAAGCCGCTTTCGCCGAAAAGTTCTACAAGTCGACAGCGACCATCTCGATCTTTCCGACGTCCCCCGACCTCTACAACGGACTGGCGAACGGCAGCGTCGACGTGATCATGGAAGACAAGCTCGCGGTCTACGACTGGCTGACGAACACCAAAGCGGGCCAATGCTGCGAGTTCAGGGGTCCCGACATCAGGGACGTCACCTTCTTCGGCGAAGGGTCCGGCATCGCGTTGCGCCCCTCGGACACCGCGCTGCGGGACCGGTTCAACGCCGCGATCGACGCCATCCAGGCGGACGGCACCTACGATACCATCAACGCGAAGTATTTTCCGTTCAGCATCCAGTAGAGTTCCCGGCGTCGATCCGGGGCCTGCCGACCTCAACGCGGAGCGGAGGGGGACGGGGCAAGCCATAGTGGTCGCGCAGGGTCCGGCCCGAGGGCGCATCGGGCAGCAGCCCGCGCCGGCGCAGCTCCGGGACCACGAGGTCCGCAAAGGAGGCGAGGTCGGCGGGCAGCACCGGGGACATGACGTTGAAGCCGTCGGCCGCCGCCTCGTCGAACCAGTGCTGCATCACGTCCGCGACCTCGGCGGGCGTGCCGGCCTCGAGATGGTGGCCGCGTCCGCCCCCGACCCGGCGCAGCAGCTGTCGCACCGTCAGCTTGTCGCGGCGCGCGAGATCGAGGATCAGGGTCAGGCGGCTCCGGTTCGCCTGGCTCGGCCCGCGTTCATGGATGCCGGAGGGCAGGGGCGCGTCGAGATCGAAGCGTCCGGCATCGGTCTGCAGGTATTCGGAGAGTTGCGCCAGGGCGTGGCCGTGCACGATGCCGCCGTCGATCCGGTCCAGGCGGGCCTGCGCCTCGGCCCGGGTCGGCGCCACGACCGGCATGATGCCCGGCATCACCAGGACATGGGCCGGGTCGCGCCCCGCCCGGCCCGCGCGCGCCTTGATGTCCCGGTAGAAGGCTTGGGCGTCGTCGAGGCGGGTCTGGGCCGTGAACACCACGTCCGCATAGGTCGCGGCCAGCGCCCGTCCGTCCTCCGACGAGCCCGCCTGGACCAGGACCGGGCGCCCCTGAGGGCATCGCGGCGTGTTGAGCAGGCCGCGCACACGAACGAAGGGACCGTCATGGGCGACCGGGTGGAGCCGTGCCGGATCCAGATAGCGTCCGGTCACCTTGTCGGCCATCCGAGCATCGTCGTCCCAGCTGTCCCAGAGCGCGGTCACGGCGTCGATCACGTCGGCGGCCCGGGCATAGCGCGCGGCGTGATCGGGCATCCGATCGCAGCCGAAGTTGCGCGCCTCGCGCGTGTTCGAGGAGGTCACGATGTTCCAGCCGGCCCGTCCCCCGGTGATGTGGTCGAGCGAGGCGAAGCGCCGGGCGAGGTGGAACGGCGCATCGAAGCTGGTCGATGCCGTCGCGATCAGGCCGATGCGCGAGGTGACCGCCGCCAGGGCCGACAGGATCACGACCGGGTCCATGGCGTCGGAGAGGTGGCTCTCGGCGCCCTGCAGCAGAGCCAGCACGTCGCCGAGAAACAATGCGTCGAAGCCCGCCGCCTCGGCGATCCTGGCCATCGCCGCCCAGTGGGCCAGCGCGGTGGTATCCAGCGGGTTGCTTTCCGGCATCCGCCAGGCCGCCTCGTGGTTGCCCAAGCCGTAGATCACGGCGTTGAGGCGGAGATGGCGGCGACCGTCCGGCCGGCTGCCGCCCTCGCTCCGGGTCACGGCTTCGGCAGGTAGTCGTTCGAGATGAAGGTTGAGAAGTCGGGCGCCTTGGTGATCACCGCGCCGTCCGCATCCACCAGGATGCCGGCCTGGACCATGTACTGGCCGATCGCCTGGTTCTTCGCCGGGTCGATCACCCCCACCGCGCCGTTTTCGCCGCGGAGGTAGTGCCCCTCGACCAGCGCCTTCAGCGAGGCGCGGACGAGCTCCGGCTTGGTCAGGGCGTCCGGGTTGGCGTCGATCAGGATCTTGGCGGCGTCATCGGGATGGTCGACCGCATA
>CAXUMV010000272.1:0-820 GCA_964252065.1 uncultured Lichenihabitans sp. | reverse complement strand
GGGCGCCGATGAAGGCGGCGGCGGCTTTGGGGTTCTTGGCGAGATAGGCCTCGCTGGACACGATGAGGGTGGTCTGCTGGTCCGGGACGCCGAAATCGCTGTATTTGAACGTCTTGAGCTTCTCGCCGGCCAGCTCCGCCTCGACGCCCTCCCAGGTCTCGATCTCGAGCGTGAAGTCGACCGAGTGGTTGGCCAGGGCCTCGTAGGCCGAGGTGCCGAGCGTCACGGTCTTGAACTGGCCCGCCCCGCCGGCGTTCTTGATCATGCTGGCGATGAGGGCGTTCTCCCACGCGCTGCCGAAGCCGCCGTAGGTCAGGCCGTTCAGGTCCTTGGGGGTCTTGATCTCCGGCCGGTCGATCAGTCGCCCGGTTTCATGCTGGACCACGCCATAGACGGCCTTGAGATCGGCGCCGGCGGTGCGCTGCGCGTAGAAGCCGCTCCCCTCGACACCGAAGTCGGCGCGGCCGTTGCTGACGAGCGTCCCGGCCGCCGTGTCGGAGTAGGGCAGGATCGTGACCGCGAGGCCCGCTTCGGCGAAGAAGCCCTTCTGCTTGGCGACGTAGAGGCCGATATGGTTGGTGTTCGGCGTCCAGTCGAGCGCGATGCTGACCGGGGTCGGCTCGGCGGCCCAGGCCTCGATCGGGCTGGCCAGGCCCATGAGGGCCAGGAGCATCACTGTTGCGCGGCGTGTCGGGCGTGTCATGCGGGGGTCTCGGGTTGGGGTGGGGATGGCGGTCGGGGCCGGCGCGGGGCCGGCGCTCAGGCCGCGTCGGCGTCCGGCCGATGGGAGCCGATCAGCGCGTCGATGAGGTCCGCTTCG
>CAXUMV010000271.1:0-5363 GCA_964252065.1 uncultured Lichenihabitans sp. | reverse complement strand
CGCCGCGACCGCCGTCCCCGCGTCTGCCTTCAGTTCGTGAGGTGGGCTGTCGAAATGGCGGTCTGGAACAGCTGGGTCATCGCCGCGGAGATGTCGCCGCCGGTGTCGACCTGGAAGAACAGGCCGGAGGACGCGCAAGCCGCCGCGGTCGGGGCGATCGTCGATTGCAGCGGCGCGATGTAGGTGTTGTACCAACTGTTGGTCGGTAGCGGATTGTACGTCGTGTAAAGAACGGCGATCCGTATGCCGCGTGCCTTGATGGTGTTGCACCACGTGGCGCTCGGCCCGAACGGCGTATAGACGCGGCCCCCGTTCCCGTCGGTGTCGGCGATGCCGTCGCTGACGAGAAAGAGCACCTCCTGCGGCGCATCGCCGGGCACGTTCGAGCCGGTGCCGGGATTCGGCATGTCGGTATTCAGCTTGGCAAAGCCCTTGTCGAAATTGGTGTCCTTGTCACTATTCATGTTGTTGCTTGTCAAGTTGTTGTTCGAATAGACTTGCAGCATCTGGATATTGGCCGCCTGCGTCCTTGCCGTCGTCATGTTGTCGGTAAGATCGAAGGCTTTTGCTGCCGAATAATCGAATTTGTAACCAGCCATACGGTACTTCGCGCCTGTCGCGGCCGATGACGTCGCGGCGGTCGACGTCAGGTTCTGCACCGCTTGACTGACGAGATCGAAGCGCACCACCACGCCGAGCTGGCGGGCGAGCGCATAGTTGTCCTGGGTGAGGCCGTCCGCCTGCGGGTTGGTCTGGTGGCAGGCAAACGCACATCCTCCCTGGTTGGGGGTGTTCCTGACCATGGTCGCGATGCCGTCCGTGGTCGCGGCGATCGCCATCGAGGGCGAGGTGTCCAGCATCAGGTAGAAGTCGATGTTCGGCGGCACGGCGGCGGCGGCCCCCGAGGTCCCTTTGATGGTGAGGGTCGGCACCTGGAGCAGCGCCGCGAAGGTGTTCGTGCTCTTGCCCCGGTAGGATACGCTGACGGTGCGCTTCAGGCTGCCGCTCGAGGTCGAGTCCGTGACGTCGATGCTGACGCTGGCCGGGTCGTAGGCGACCCCGGCCAGGCTCGAGGCCTGCGTGTTGAAGAAGGCCAGCGCCGCCGCCTTGGCGACCACGGCGGTCTGTTTCATCTGGGTGGGCGTCACGGCGTAGAGCGCGGCGGCATCGGCGGCGGCGTTCATGCGGCCCTGGCGCTTCATGGCCAGCCCGTAGTCGACGCCGGCGCCGATGGCCAGCAGCATCGGCATCGCGGCGAAGGCGAAGATGATCGCGACATTGCCGTCCTGCCGGTGACAGAACCGCTTGGCATACCGGGCCAGGATGCTGATCGCTTTCCACATGGTGAGGGCTTTCGTGTCGGCCGTGCTAGCAGCTGTACGTGACTGAGTTCGAGATACGGGGAAGCATGTAGATGTGGTCGCGAATTGTGAATACAGGAACGTACGCCGTTACGATCGGGGTATACTGGTAAGTGACTTCGGAGAAGATATAAGATGTACTTGGCTTAAGCATGCTAAGCGGCAGCGCAAAGGGTGCGCCGCAGGTGTAGGCCGTCGTGTTGCGGGCGACGCTCCAGGTTACGGTCGGCAGCAGGCCCGTGATGTCCGTGGTCACCTCCGTCAGGCGCAGGCTGAGCACGGACGAGTCGAACGGGGCGATGATCTGCGTCGAGGCGTTGATGACGGTCGTCATGTCTTCGGTCCGCATCGACGCGAACTGGGTCGTGAGGTCCGCCAGGGCGCGGGTCGCGATGGTGACCTTTCGCCCGACCGCGACCGCCTGGACGACCGAGTAGCCGCCGAAGAACATGGCGACCAGCACCGGCGCCACGAACCCGAACTCGACCGCCGCGGCGCCGGACCGCGCCGCACGGAAGCGCTGGAGGAGGCTGGGTTTCGTCATCAGGAGAAGGTCTCGTTCTTGAAGACGCTCGTGGCCATCGGAAACGCGAAGCCGTAGGACGAGACCGCCGACCGGAGATTGAGGCCCGGAATCGTGATGACGGGCAGCGCGTAGAGCAGGCGCAGCACCACGATTTGCCCGGCGACGCCCGGATTGTAGGTCAGGACGGTCGTGGCGGACGGATTGCCGATGCCCGACATGTCGGGCTTGCTCAGGGTCGCGTTGGCGAAGGTCGGGGCGACCTGCACGTCGATGATCAGCTTGGTGCAGTCGAGGGTCGAGGGGAGGAGGCTGCAGGCAAGCGTCGTGAACTGCTGCCGGGTCATAGCCTGCTGCTGGACCTTGCCGATGAGGATCTGGCGTCCGATGGACTCGGCGGCGGTCTCGATCTGCTGCTGCACGAGCAGGAGGTAGATGAGCTGGATGGTGCCCAGGACGAGGGCGAAGAACGGCAGCGCCAGCATGCTGAACTCGATGGCGGTCGAGCCGTCAGCGTTGCGGCGGAAGCGGTGCAGGGCCGGAATGCGAAAACGCGACATCAGTTCGGGCGTCCATGACACCCACCCTCGATATCCCGCCAGGGTTTAACCGGGTGACAATGCACGCGTCGCCTTGGCGGCCGGAGGTGGGTTGGACGCCGCGAAGATGCGAGGATGCCGAATATAGCGTTGATGCGATTGTTCTAATGCGCCGCAACGACGCCAAAAACCGGAGACGTGGATCGCTCCCCTGCGCTCGCGAAGACGATCCTTCCGGTTCGACCGGTCGTCTTCACCGGTGCCTGGTCATGCCAAGCTGCATCGAGCAAAACCGACGTGCAAACGCGAGTCTCGTCGTCGCGAGCGCAGCGAAGCGATCCACGGTAGGGCGCTCAGTCGTGGTATAGGTCCCCACCGCGCTTACGCGCCTCGCGATGACGACCCGGTGAGGCTCAAGGCGCAGACGCGCCTCGCGGCACCGAGGCCTGCGCCCGCGCCTTTAGCGGCGCGGCGCCCCCAGCGGGTAGGCGCGCAGGAAGACGGCCGTGGCGGCGGCGACATGGGTGCGGATCGTCGCCGGCGCGGGCGGATCGGCGACGCACATCAGCACGCGCAGCAGATGCACCGACTTGCACATGTCGAGGAACAGCCAGGCGGCGAACGAGGCGTCGTCGATGACGATCGAGCCCGCCTCCGCGCGCCGGGCGAGATAGGCCGACAGGCGGAGCTGACCGTATTGCGGGCCGGCCTCGTAGAAGGCCTGGCCGATCGTGGGGAAGCGCTGCGCCACCGCGGCGACCGTCCGCAGATGGGCGATCGAGGTCGGGCGGAACATGCGGTCGAGCAGGCGTTCCCCGAACCCGCGCAGCACGGCCTCGACATCCTCGTCGTCCATGTCGAGCTGGCAGGTCTGCTCGGCCTGCTCGCGCTTCTCCTCCCGGATCAGCGCGGCGAAAAGCTCTTCCTTGCTGGGGAAGTAGACGTAGAGCGTGCCCTTGGAGACCCCGGCGGCCCGCGCGATCTCGTTCATGCTGGCCGCATCGAACCCGTCGGCCAGGAACACCGAGCGCGCCCCGTCCAGGATTTGCCGGCGCTTGGCGCCGTCGTCGCGCGCCGGACGGCCTTCGTCCACGATTGCCGAGACATCCGTCACTGGAGGCGCACTCCGATCTTCTCCTGACCGAACGGTTCGGTCGCTCTTGAATTAGAAAGGCCGCCGCGATATGTCAATGACCGAACGGTTCGGTCGGCCCCAAGGTCGCCGATGACAGAGATGCAGGAACGATGACCGATCAAGACCTTGCGGCAACCCAGGTCCGGCCCGCCACGCGCATGGCCGGGCCGGCCGGAGAGCTTGCTGTCCAGCCGCCGGGCGGCCCGCCGCCGGCCGCCGTCTCCGGCGAGGTCATCCCGCCCAAGCGCAAGCGGCGGGGCGTCGTGCTTCCGCTCGTGCTGCTCGCCGCCCTCGGGGGCGGCGCCTACGAGGGCTATCGCTGGTTCGTGGAAGGGCGCTTTCTGGTCTCGACCGACGACGCCTACGTGAAGGCCGACATGTCGACGCTGGCCGCCAAGGTCGGCGGCTACGTGACCGCGGTCCCCATCGTCCAGAACGCCCATGTCCTCAAGGGCGCGGTGCTGGCGACCATCGACGACGGCGACTACCGCAATGCGGTCGACGCCGCGGCGGCGCGGATCGACACGCAGGACGCGACCGTCGCCCGCATCGGCCGGCAGGTCGAGGCGCAGCAGGCCAACATCGACCAGGCGAAGGCGGTGCTCGCCTCGGCGCAGGCGGACGCCGCCCGCACGGCCATCGAGTACGACCGCGCCAGCAAGCTGATGCAGAGCACGTTCGGCACCCAGCAGCGGCTCGACCAGGCCCTGGCGGACCGGGACCGCGCGGTCGCCAACGTCGCGAGCGCGACCGCCGGCGTAACTTCGGCGGTCAGCGCGGTCGACGTGCTGAAGGCCCAGAAGGTCGAGGCGCAGAAGGCCGGCGCGGAGCTCCTGACGACGCTCGACAAGGCCCGGCGCGACCTCGGCTTTACGGTCATCCGCGCCCCCTTCGACGGTGTCGTCGGCAACAAGGCCGTGCAGCCGGGCCAATACGTGCAGACCGGCACGCGCCTCCTGTCGCTCGTGCCGCTCGACAGCGTCTACGTGGAGGCCAACTTCAAGGAGACGCAGCTCGGGCGCCTGCAGCCCGGCCAGAAGGTGACCATCAAGCCCGACGCCTTCTCGAGCCGCATCATCGAGGGCAGCGTCGAGAGCGTGGCGCCGGCCTCGGGGGCGGAGTTCTCGATGCTGCCGCCCGAGAACGCGACCGGCAACTTCACCAAGATCGTCCAGCGCGTGCCCGTCCGCATCAAGGTGCCGACGGCCGTTGCCGAGGAAGGGGTGCTGCGGCCGGGCCTGTCGGTCGAGGTCGAGGTGCATACCCGCGACGAGCACGATCCCGCGCCCTCGCTCGTGAGCACGCTCGGGCTCGACAGGATCGCAGCCCTGATGCGGCCCCACCGCGACGCTCAGGCCAACTGACCCGCCATGGCCGCCGCCGCCCTGACCGCACCCGCGGGCGCCCGCCCCACGGTGCAGCCCATGCCGACGCCCGGCATCGACAAGCGCCGGCTGTTCACCTTCATCGCGATGGTGTTCGGCATGTTCATGGCGATCCTGGACATCCAGATCGTCTCCGCGTCCCTGGCCGAGATCCAGGCCGGGCTGTCGGCCAGCGCGGACGAGGTCGCCTGGGTGCAGACCAGCTACCTGATCGCCGAGGTGATCATGATCCCGCTGTCGGGGATCCTGTCGCGCGCCTTTTCGACCCGCTACCTCTTCGCGTTCTCCTGCGCCGGCTTCACGCTGATGAGCTTCATGTGCTCGACCGCGACCGACATCAACCAGATGATCGTCTGGCGGGCGCTGCAGGGCTTCATCGGCGGCGCCATGATCCCGACGGTGTTCGCCTCCTCCTACGCG
>CAXUMV010000270.1:0-5382 GCA_964252065.1 uncultured Lichenihabitans sp. | reverse complement strand
AGATAGCCCTTGAGGATCGCCGGAAACCCGAAATTCCAGACCGGATAGACGAAGATCAGCGCCTCGGCGGCCTTGAGGCGCTCGATATAGGGCGCGACACGGCCGCGGTCCGCGGTCGTGTCGTGGTAGTCGATCCGGTCATGGCGGGACAGGACGGGGTCGAACCCCTCGGCATTGAGGTCGCAGTCGTCGACCTCGTGGCCGCCGCCCCGGAGCGTGTCGACCACGCGCCCGTGCAGGCCGGCCACGAAGCTCGTCTCGACCGGATGGGCGTAGATCACCAGAACCCGCATCGACTGGGCCTCACGCCGCCGGCGCGGCGGACAGGCCGGGAAAGAGGTAGGTCTTGCCGCTTCGGTAGTCGAAGGCGGGGTCGTCCCAGGCGATCATCTTGCCGGGGTTGAGCAGGCCGTCCGGGTCGGCGTCGCGCTTGAAGGCGAGCTGGGCGTCGTCCGTCTGCTTCATGCCGCCTTCTTCCAGCGTGTAGCGGTGCGGGTTGAAGACCGGCGCCCCCATGTCCTCGTGGATGCGGATGATCTCGTCCAGGCGCTCGGCCGTCGTGAAGCGCACCAGCGACAGCCCGAAGCAGGTGACCTTGCCGTTGTAGCGGGACACCTCGAGGTGCCCCATCACCTCGTCGCCGAAATGGGCGTGGACCCGCGCGATGGTCGCGAGCTGGTCGGGGAAGGGGAACAGCACCTGCAGGTAGGTGATGGCGGGGTCGACCCGCAGCGCGCGGAGCGTGGTGTGGTTCCAGGAGAGCTCGTAGGCCGGCGGCAGCCCGGCGAGGTCGGCGGGCGCCATGGCGCTCGCGTCCAGCAGGATCGAGCCGCGCCCGAAGCGGCGCAGGAAGGTGCGGAAGGCCGGCAGCGCCGTGCTTGCCACCATGACGAGCACGATGCTCTGGTCTTGGGGGAGGAAGCGCCGGTGGCGGAGGAAGTAGCTGTGCGGCACGGGCGCTGCGATGGGCGTGATCAGCTTGGTCAGGATGCCGTCCGCCTCCCCGAGGCTGTTGCCGAACAGGGCGGCGTCGGCGAAGGAGTCGAAGCCCACGATCACGTCGGCCCACTGGGGCGCCTGGGCGAGCGGCAGGTCGACCTCGGTGATGATGCCGTTGGTGCCGTAGGCGTGCATCACCTTGGCGAGGTCGTCGCCTTCGAGGCGGAGCACGCGCGGGCTCGCCTCCATGGTGACGACCGTGACGCCGTGCACGTTGCCGACGTCGCGCAGGCCGCCCCAGTTGATCGACCCGATCCCGCCCGACCCGCCCGCCAGGAAGCCGCCGATCGAGGCGGTGTTGTAGGTCGAGGGATGCATCCGCAGCTCCTGGCCGAGGGCGGCCCGGGTCTGCCGGTCGATGTCGGCCAGCACCGCGCCGGGCTCGGTGACCACCCGGCCGGGCTCGATCGCCGTGACGCCGTTCATGTCGGCGAGGTTGAGCACGATGCCGCCCGACAGCGGCATCGCCTGGCCGTAATTGCCCGTGCCTGTGCCGCGCGGGGTCACCGGGATGCCGAGCCCGTGGGCGGCGGCCAGCACCTCGACCACCTCGCCGGTCGAGCGCGGGCTGACCACGATGTCGGCCGTGACGGCGTCCAGCTGCTGCTTGAGCACCGGCGAGTACCAGTAGAAGTCGCGGCTCTTCTGCTTCACGAGCGCGGGGTTGTCGTCCCACCGGATGCCGCCCAGGCGGGTCTTGAGCGCGGGAAGATCGTAGGCGGTCAAGGGCGAAGGCCTTCCAGGTGGTCGAGGGCGCCGTAGGGGGGCGGGGCGGCGTCGAGGGGGCGGCCATCGCGGACGACGATCCGGGAGGCCAGCGGGCGCGCCATCAGCTCCGACAGGCTGCGGGCGGGCAGGATCACGAGGTCGGCGGCGGCGCCCGGGACGAGCGGCGGCGCACTGCCAAGGCCGAGCGCGCCCGCCGGCGCGGTGGTGACGGCCCTGGCCCAGTCGCCGAACGGGTGGTCGAGATGGGCGATGCGGGTCCCCTCGCGCCATACCTCCAGCATGTCGAGATCGCCGTAGGCGTGGAAGGGGTCGCGCGTGTTGTCGCTGGCGATCATGACGGGCACGCCCGCGGCCTTCAGCTCCTTCAGCGCCGTGACGCCGCGCCAGCGGGGCGTGCGGCCGGCGCCGCCCTGGCGGTCCTGCAGGTACATGTTGACGAGCGGCAGCGAGACGATCGAGAGGCCAGCCTCGGCGACCCGGTCGATCGTGCGGCGGCGGTCGTCGTCGCCCATGATGGTCAGGGTGCAGCAGTGGCCGCACAGCACCCGGTGCGGGAAGCGGAACGCCAGGGCAACCTCGGCGATCAGGCCGAGGGTGTTGACCGCGGGATCGCCGGTCTCGTCGGCGTGGAAGTCGAGCTCCCAGCCCCGCTCCGAGGCGAGGCGGAACAGGGCTTCGAGCTCGCGCCTGAGATCCGGGCCGGGATAGGTGACGGCGCCCAGGCACCGCCCATGGGCGCCGACCATCGCGGTGACGTCCGCCATGTGGGCGGCGTCGAAGGCCCGGTCGCTGCCGAACAGGGGCGAGGCCTGCAGGTCGACGCGGCCGGCCCAGCGCTCGCGCAGCGCGGCGATCGCCGGCCACGAGATGCGGGTCTGCGGCCCGATGCTGTCGATATGGGTGCGGATCGCCCGCGTCCCGTAGGCATAGGCGGCCCCGAGCGCGAACTCGGCCCGCGCCGCGACGTCGGCGGCCGTCCAGCGGGCCTCGCGGTCGACCGGCACGGCGTCGCGGGCGCCCTCGAAGCTGCCGTCCGGATTACGCGCACGGGGCCAGATATGGCCCTTGTCGAGGTGGGTGTGGGCGTCGACGAAGCACGGCAGGCCGAGGCCCGGCGCCTGCAGCACCGGCAGGCCGGGCTCGGCTGGGGTGGCGCCGGCCGGCTCGACGGCTTCGAAGCGGCCGCCTGCGATCGTGAGGTCGAGCCGGACCAGCCCCTCGGGGTCGGCGTCCGGAGCGTCGGCGGTCAGGCAGGCGGGGACCCGCAGGCCGGCGATCCGCCAGCGCGCGACCCCGGCGGGGAGGCGGAACGGGGCGGTCATCGGCCTTGCGCCCGGGCGCTGTCGTGCCAGCGGTGCAGCAGGGCGTGGCTGAGCACGCTCAGCGCGACGTAGATCACGATGCCGGTGGCCGAGATGAGGGTCAGCGCCGCGAACATGCGCGGGATGTTCAGCCGGAACCCGGCCTCGACGATGCGGAACGCGAGGCCCGACCCCTGGCCGGCCGAGCCCGCCGCGATCTCGGCCACGATGGCGCCGATCAGCGCGAGGCCGCCGCCGATTCGCAGCCCGCCCAGGAAGTAGGGCAGGGCGGCGGGCAGCTTGAGGCGGACGAGCTGCTGCCAGCGGCTGGCGCGGTAAAGCGTCATCAGGTCGATCAGGTTGTGGTCGGCGGAGGCGAGCCCGAGCGCGGTGTTGGACAGGATGGGAAAGAACGCGACCAGGAAGGCGCAGACCAGCACCGCCGAGGCGGGCTCGAGGTAGATCAGCAGAAGCGGGGCGATCGAGACGACCGGCGTCACCTGCAGGATCACCGCGAATGGGAAGAAGGAGCGCTCGATCCACTTGCTCTGGGCGAACAGCACCGCGAGCGTGACGCTGCCCACCACCGCAAGGCCGAGCGCGAGCGCCGTCGTGCGCAGCGTCACGAGCAGCGAGCCCGACAGCATGCCCCAATCCTTGACCAGGGTCGCGCCGATGAGGCTCGGCGCCGGCAGGATGTAGGGCGGGATGCCGTTGACGCGCACCAGCGCTTCCCACCCCCCGAGGGCCGCCAGGAAGATCAGCGCCGGCAGGCCGTAGTCGACGAGGTGGTGCGGGGCGAGCCGGCCGAAGCCGGCTGCGGCCTCCCGGTCGGGCACGGCATCGACTACGGCTCCCGCAGGATCGAGTGCGCTCACAGGTGGTCCTCCGCCGCCATGGCGCCGTGCAGCGCGGCGGACGCCGCCTGGCAGGTCTCGATGTAGAGCGGGGTCGCCCGGAACGCCTCGGTGCGCACCGGGGGCGCGTCGACGGGCAGCTCCGCGACCGCCCGGCCCGGGCGCGCCGCCATGACCACGATGCGGCTCGACAGGTACACGCTCTCATAGACCGAATGGGTGACGAACACGACCGTGGTCCCGAGCTCGGCCTTGAGGCGCATCAGGTCGTTGTTGAGGCGGAAGCGGGTGATCTCGTCGAGCGCCGCGAAGGGCTCGTCCATCAGCAGCAGCCGGGGCGCGATCACGAGCGCACGGGCGATGGAGACCCGCATCTTCATGCCGCCCGAGAGCTCGCGCGGGTAGCTGTCCGCGAACCGGGACAGCCCGACGGTCGCGAGCATCGCGGCCACCTTGCCCCCGGCCGCCCGGCGCGAGACGCCGCGCAGGCGCAGCGGCAGCCACACATTGTCGAAGACGGTCGCCCAGGGCATCAGCGTGGGCTCCTGGAACACGAAGCCGACCTCGCCCGTCCCGCCCGCCAGCGCCAGGGAGCCGGCGGACGGCCCGGTCAGCCCGGCGATGATGCGCAGCGCGGTGGACTTGCCGCAGCCCGAGGGCCCGATCAGCGACAGGAACTCGCCCTCGTGGACGCAGAGGTCCAGCCGGCTCAGCGCCACGGTCCCATTGTCGAAGGCCTTGGCGACCCCGCGCAGCGACACGAGCGGATCGGCCGTGACCCGCGGCGCAACGGCTGCGACGCTCACCGCGGATCTCCTTCTCCCGCCTGCGGGAGAAGGTGCCCGACAGGGCGGATGAGGGGATCCGCAAGCCCGAGGTTCCCCTCATCCGTCACGCGTCGCGCGCCACCTTCTCCCGCGGGGCGGGAGAAGAGCAAGGTCACGCTCACTTCGGCCGGAGGTCGAGGCCGACCTTCTTGTTCACGAACTGGAGCGTGTAGGCCTTCGTGTAGTCGATCGAGCCCGGCAGCACGCCGGCCTTGACCATCTTGTCGTAGAAGTCCTTCTGCCGCGCATCCGTCATGGTCCCGATGCCGCCGGTCAGCGTGTCGCCCGAATCGACGATGCCGCTGTCCTTCATGGTCTTCAGTGCGAAGTCGAGCTCGCCGTCGGTGATGTCGGGGTTGTCCTTCTTGATCGCCGCGTTGGCCTTGGCGTGGTCGCCGTAGAGATAGTTGTACCAGCCGATCGCGGAGGCATCGACGAAGCGCTGCACGAGGTCGGGCTTGGTCCGGACGGTGTCGAGGCGCGCCTCGATGGTCGTCGAATAGGTCGAAAAGCCGTTGTCGGCGAGCAGGAACACGTTCGGCTTGAAGCCGCCGTCCTTCTCGACCGCGAAGGGCTCGGAGGTGGCGTAGCCCTGCTGCGCCGACGTCTTGTCGGCGATGAACGGGCCGGTGTTGTAGTTGTAGGGCCTCACCTTCTCCTCGGAGAAGC
>CAXUMV010000269.1:0-5403 GCA_964252065.1 uncultured Lichenihabitans sp. | reverse complement strand
ATCAACTACGTGCTGAACGCCGAGCCCGGCTCCCATGCCATGAGGTTCGTGGACGAGCACGGCCCCTGCGCGCCCTCGATGGCGTGGCGTGTGGTCGATGCCGGGCATGCCTTCGATCACGCGGTTTCGAAAGGCGCCAAGCCGTATCTCGGACACGACAAGTGCCTCGACGTGCCGGCCGTCGTCGGGATCGGGGGCTCGCTCCTCTACTTCGTCGAGCGCTACCGCGACAAGGGTTCGGCCTACGACGCCGAATTCGACTGGGTGGGCGAACGGGATCCGCGGCCGCGCGGCGTCGGCTTCTTCTATCTCGACCACCTGACCCACAACGTGTACCGCGGCAACATGGACACGTGGTGGGCCTTCTACCGGGATCTGTTCGGCTTCCGGCAGATCCATTACTTCGACATCGACGGCCGGATCACGGGACTGGTGAGCCGCGCGATCACCTCGCCCTGCGGCAAGATCCGCATCCCGCTGAACGAGTCCAAGGACGAGACCAGCCAGATCGTCGAATACCTGAAGCGGTACAATGGCGAGGGCATCCAGCACATCGCCGTGGCGACGGACGAGATCTACGAGGCGACGGACAAGCTCGCCGCGAACGGCGTCACCTTCATGCCGGGACCGCCGGACACCTACTACGAGCTGAGCCGGAGCCGCGTGGTCGGCCACAGCGAGCCGATCGACCGCATGCGCCGGCACGGCATCCTGATCGACGGCGAAGGCGTGGTCGGCGGCGGGGTGACCAAGATCCTCCTGCAGATCTTCTCGAAGACGGTGGTCGGGCCGATCTTCTTCGAGTTCATCCAGCGCAAGGGCGACGAGGGCTTCGGGGAGGGCAATTTCAGGGCGCTGTTCGAGTCGATCGAAGAGGACCAGATCCGGCGCGGCATCATCGCGGCCGCCGGATAGGACGAGGCCGGACATGTTGCAACCGACGGCCCATCGCCTGCAGGGCTTCGCGGCCGATCTGTTCGAGGGCCGGCGTGTCGTGGTCACGGGGGCCGGCCGAGGGATCGGCCGCGCCACCGCCTTGGCGTTCGCCGCACACGGCGCTCGCCTCTGGCTTGTCGACCGGGATGCCGAGGCGCTCGAGGCGGTCGCGGCGGCGATCGCGCCTCATGGCTCGGCACCGACGCGCTGGCCCTGCGATCTCGGCGATGCGACCCAACGCGACGACATCGTCCGGCGCCTCGCCGCCATGGGCCCTCTCGACGTCCTTCTGAACAACGCGGGCGTCTTCCTGCGGGAAGAGGACCCGACCCGCTGGCCGGCTCTGAGCTGGGGGACCACGCTCACGGTGAACCTCGAGGCTGTGGCGCAGCTCTCCTTCGCCTGCGTCGACGGGCTGCGGGCGAGCGCCGGCTCGATCGTCAACATCGCCTCGAGCCGCGCCTTCACGGCCGCCGCCGGCGCCTCGGCCTATACGGCCTCGAAGGCCGCCGTGGTGGGCCTCACGCATTCGCTCGCCGTCGACCTCGCGCCGCTGGGCATCCGCGTGAACGCGGTCGCGCCCGGCGAGGTCGCGACCGGGATGGGCGGCGACGATCCGGCGATCCTGTCGTCGCTGATCGGCCGCAGCCCGATGCGGCGGAGGGCCGATCCGCAGGAAATCGCGGCCGTCGTCCTCTTCCTCGCGAGCCCGCTGGCCTCCTTCGTCACCGGTGCGACCTGGCGGGTGGACGGCGGTTTCCTCAGCGCCTGACGCCGAGGCGAAGCGCATGGATCACGGCGTCGGCGCGGCGTCGGCCTGCCTGTCCGGATGGGCCGCCGCGACGGCCGGCACGGCGTCCGCGACCGCGACGGCGGCGCCCACCCGCGGGAACCGCGTGAGGTCGACCTCGAACCGTCGCGCCGCATAGGCCTGCGGGACGAGGCAGAGGTCGGCGAGCGTCAGGGCGTCGCCGACCGCAAAGCGCCCGGCCGTCTCGGCGAGGCGCCCCTCGACAGCGCCGAGCCCCGCCTCGATCCAGCCCCGCAGCCAAGCCGAGCGCGCGGCCTCGTCCGCGCCCAGCTGGACGGTCAGCGCCTCGAGAACGCGCAGGTTGTGCAGCGGGTGGATGTCGGCCGCGATCATCAGGGCGATCTCGCGGATCACCGCTTTCCGGCGGGCATCGCCGGGCAGCAGCGGCGGGTCGGGCGCGATGGCATCGAGGTATTCGATGATGGCGAGCGACTGGGTTAGCGTAAAGCCGTCCGGCTCCTGCCAGACGGGCACGAGCCCGGCGGCCGAGCGCGCGCGATGGGCCGGCCCGCGCTGCTCGCCGTCCCGGAGATGGACGGGGATGTGCGCCGCCTCGATGCCCTTCAAATTGAGCGCGATCCGTACCCGATACGCGGCGGAGGACCGCCAGTAGCCGAACAGGGTCGGGCGGTCATCGGCCATCGGCCATCGCCACGGTCTGCTCGATGGCGCCGAAGATCGAGTGGCCGGCCGCATCCTTCATCTCGATCCGGACGCGGTCGCCGAAGGCGAGGAAGGGGGTGACCGGGGCGCCGGACGTCAGCGTCTCGACCTTGCGCAGCTCGGCGAGGCAGGAATAGCCGACGCCGCCCGCCTCGACCGGGCTGCCCGGGCCGCCGTCGGCACCCCGGTTGGACACCGTGCCCGAGCCGATGATCGTGCCGGCCGCCAGGGCCCGCGTCCTGGCCGCATGGGCGATCAGCGTCGGGAAATCGAAGGTCATGTCGATACCGGCCTCGGCCCGGCCGAGGGCCTTGTCGTTGACCGACACGAGCAGCGGACGATGCAGCCGGCCGTCCCACGCCCCCCCGAGCTCGTCCGGCGTGACAGCCACCGGCGAGAACGCCGAGGCGGGCTTGGACTGGAAGAACCCGAACCCCTTGGCGATCTCGCCGGGGACGAGGGCCCGCAGCGAGACGTCGTTGACGAGCATGACGAGCCGGATCGCCGCCCCGCACGCCTCGGGTCCCGCGCCCATCGGCACGTCGCCGGTGACGACGGCGACCTCGCCTTCGAGATCGATGCCGAAATCCTCGCGCACCACGGGGATGGGGTCGCGCGGCGCGAGAAACGCATCGGAGCCGCCCTGGTAGATCAGCGGATCGGTCCAGAAACTCTCCGGCATGGGCGCGCCGCGTGCCCGGCGGACCAGCTCCACGTGGTTCACATAGGCGGATGCGTCCGCCCACTGGTAGGCGCGCGGGAGCGGCGACAGGGCGTCGTGCTCATGGAAGCGCTCGGCCGGCACCGCGCCGAGTTCGAGGTCGCGGGCCAGCGCCGCGAGGCGGGGGGCGACGAAATCCCAGTCGTCGAGCGCCGCCTGCAGGGTCGCCGCGATCGGCCGGGCCGCGATGCAGCGGGTCAGGTCACGCGAGACCACGACGAGGCGGCCGTCGCGGGTGCGGTCGCGGAGCGTCGCCAGCTTCATGGGGCGAGCCCCTCGGGCCGGGTGGGGTCGAAGCGCCGTTCGAGGCCGTCCCAGCACGCCGCATAGTCGTCCTGCAGGCCGGGAAGCGTCGCCGCGAAGCGCGTCAGCTGTTGCGGGTAGCGCGTCTCGAACATGAACGCCATGGTGCCGGTGAGCTTGACGGGCGTGAGGTCGGCGGCGCTCGCCTTGGCGAACGCGGAGGCGTCCGGGCCGTGCGGCAGCATCATGTTGTGCAGCGAGAAGCCGCCCGGCACGAAGCCCGTCTCCTTGGCGTCGTAGCGGCCATAGATCAGGCCCATGAACTCGCTCATGACGTTCATGTGGTACCAGGGAGGCCGGAAGGTGTGCTCGGCCACCGCCCAGCGCTCGGGGAAGATGACGAAATCGACGTTGGCGGTGCCGGCCTCGCCGGAGGGGGCGGTCAGCACCGTGAAGATCGACGGATCGGGATGGTCGAAGAGAAGGGCGCCGACGGGCGAATAGGTGCGCAGGTCGTATTTGTAGGGCGCGTAGTTGCCGTGCCAGGCCACCACGTCGAACGGGGATTGGCCGATGTCGGCGGCATGGAACTGCCCGCACCATTTGACGACGAGGCGACCCCGCGCGGCCCTGTCCTCGTAGGCCGCGACCGGCGTCTTGAAGTCGCGGGGGTTGGCGAGGCAGTTGGCGCCGATCGGGCCGCGTTCCGGCAGGGTGAATTTCGCCCCGTAGTTCTCGCAGACGTAGCCGCGCGATGGTCCGCCGACGGGCTCCACGGCGAACTTCATGCCGCGCGGCACGACCGCGATGTCGCCGGCCCCGACCTCGAGCCTGCCGAGTTCGGTGACGATCAGCAGGCGGCCCAGCTCCGGGACGATCAGCAACTCGCCGTCGGCATCGACGAGGGTGTCGTCGACCATGGGCGCGGTGACGAGATAGAGGTGTGCCGCCATGCCGGTCTGCGTCGTGACGTCGCCCGCGGTGGTGATCGTGCGCAGGCCGGTGAGGAAGGTCAGCGTCTCGTCCGGGATCGGCACGGGATCCCAGCGCATCGGGACGAGCGGGGCGCCGTGATCGACCAGATGCGGCGCGGTCTTCCACAACGACACGTCGATGCGCCGCGTGCGGCCGCGGTGCATGACCGAGGGGCGGATGCGGTAGAGCCACGAGCGCTCGTTGGCGCCCCGCGGCGCCGTGAAGGGCGAGCCGGACAACTGCTCGGGATAGAGTCCGTAGGGCGCCCGCTGGGGCGAGTTCTGGCCCTGCGGCAGGGCGCCGGGCAAGGCCTCGGTCTCAAAATCGTTGCCGAAGCCCGGCATGTATCGCAGCGTCATCGGCACCCTCCCCCGCCGCAGCATTGTGTCCGCGCAGCGTTTTCCTGCCTGAAGCGTCGATTCCACGTCGATCGGGGCCACGACGGATGCGATGGGTCCGCTACTGTCGCGCACGACGGGCAATCCCGCACGCCAATCATTTCATGCGAAACGAATGTCAATGGGCTCCGATGCACGGCCGACGTCCCTGGACCTCGATCGCTTCCTCCCCTACCTCGTGAACGTCGCGGCGAGTCGGCTGTCCACGGCGCTCGGGGCCGTCTACCAGGAGCGCTTCGGCCTCTCGATCCCCGAATGGCGGGTGATGGCGCATCTTGCGCGCCACCGCGACGTCTCCGTCCGCGAGGTCTATGCCCGGGTCGACATGGACAAGGCCAAGGTGAGCCGCGCCGCCGCCCGTCTCGAGGCCGCCGGCCTGATCACCAAGACGGTACAGTCGGCGGACAAGCGGCTGGTGGCCTTGACCCTGACGCGCAAGGGGCGGGCCTTGTTCAAGGACATCGAGCCCCTGGCGCTCGCCTACGAGGCCTCCGCCCTCGCGATGTTCGAGCCCGGCGAGGAGGCGATCTTCCGCGACCTGCTCGACCGCCTGATCGCCCACCTCCCGCCCTCGCGTGAATAGCCGAGATCAGGCTGCATCGAGGACGACGGACGTCGGGCCCCCGGTGTCGTCCTCGCGAGCGCAGCGAAGCGAT
>CAXUMV010000268.1:0-5406 GCA_964252065.1 uncultured Lichenihabitans sp. | reverse complement strand
ATGGGCGTGGGTCATGAGCGGAAGAGCCTCGAATACTGGGTTTCGTGCTGCAGGGCGGCCAGGTCGGAGCGGAACGCGCAGGCGCCGAGCGCCTCGAGGCCGGGGGTGGCTACAGCAAGGGCCCGCACGGCGGGAAGGACGCCCGCCGTCACCCGCTGCCCGTCGGTCTGGCCGATGACCGACAGGCGCAGGGCGGCCGAGACGAGGTTGGCGGCCGTGGCCACCAGGAAGGCCGCGACCGTGTCGTCCCGGGACAGGCCCTGTAGGGCGCCGGCAGCCCCCACCGCGACGGGGTAGGCCGCATCGCGCCCGGCAAGCGCACGGGGCGCGGCCGCCGGCCAGCAGGCGCCAAGTGTCGCCACGAAGGCGTTGCCCATGGTGGTGGTCTCGAGCCGGCGCTCGCGGCTGGCGCACAAGGCGAGCGTCAGCGCGTTGGCCTCGTCCAGCGCGGCATCGTCCGCCGCGGCCACGGCGTCCCAGGCGGCGGCGAGCAGCAGGGCATCCTGGCGCATCGAGCCGTGCGCCAGGAGATCGTCGATCCAGGCCCTGAGCGTGCCGGCGTCGCCCACAAGGCCCGCCTCGACCGCCGCCTCGAGCCCATGGGAGAACGCAAAGCCGCCGACCGGAAAGGCCGGCGACAGCCAGACGAGCAGCGGCAGCGGGTCGGACACCGACGCGGTCGCGGTCACCCGTGGCGATGCCCGTGGTGGTCGTGGCGCCGCTGCGCTCGTCCCTCGCCGCCGCGACACCGCGGTGGCCGTCGTGGTGATCGTGGTCGTGCGCGTGGTGGTCGTGCGCGTGCCCATGGCCGCCATGCGCATGACCGGCCGCCTCGCCATGCGGGGCGGCCGCGTAGGCGCCACCCTCGGGGTCGAAGGGCGCCTCGATCGCGACCAGCGTCGCGTTCAGCCCGCGCAGCATGTCCTCGATCACGTGGTCGCGGCGGATGCGGAGCGCCTTAGGGGTGATCTGGGCCGGCAGGTGCCGGTTGCCGATGTGCCAGGCGAGGCGGATCAGATCGGCCGGCGCCTTGCCGCGCACCTCGACGAGCGGCTCGGGCGCCGCCACGACCTCGACGAGCCGGCCGTCCTCCAGCTGCAGCGCGTCCCCGCCCCGCAGCATGACGGCATCGGGAAGGTCGAGCAGAAAGGCGAGGCCCTGCACGCCCGTCATCGCCACGCGGCGCCGGTGGCGCTCGTCGAAGTCGAGCACGACGGCGTCGGCCGCGGCCTCGCTCCAATGCCCGGCCGCCCGGACCTGCGTGGCGCGGATCATGGGCTAAAGCGTCTCGACCTGGCCGGCGTGGATGATCTCGACCACGGCCTTGTCCGAGAACGGCGCGGACACGCGCTGCCACTCCTTGAGATGCGGCGTCTCGAAATGCCTGGCCAGCGCCTCGCGCGTTTCCCAGCGCTCGACGAAGATGAAGCAGTTCGGCTCGGTGATGCTGCTCGTAAGGTCGTAGGAGATGCAGCCGGCCTCCTTGACCGTGGCGCCGATCACCGTCCGGGCGTTCTCCAGGAAGTCGGCGCGATGCTCCGCCTTTACGGTGATCGTGGCGAGCACGTAGATCATGGCGGGTTCCCCTCGCGGCGAGGCCGTTCGACTTCTTCTGCTGACCACAACGGACGCTCCACGGCAAGCCCGTCGCCAAGGGTTCATGCCTGCCGGATGATGCCCTGCTCCCGCCCGCGGGAGAGGGTGGCCGACAGGCCGGATGAGGGGAACCTCTGGGCACGTGGGCCCCTCATCCGCCCTGTCGGGCACCTTCTCCCCGCAAGCGGGGCGAAGGGGCTCATCCGGGAGGGGCGAAGGTGTCTCCACGGGGTCTGGCTCAGTCTGCGCCTGTTAGCTCCTTCTCCCCGCCGGCGGCGGGGAGAAGGTGGCCGGCAGGCCGGATGAGGGGTCTTGCGGGACGGAGGATCCCCTCATCCGTCCTTTGGACACCTTCTCCCGCGCAGCGGGAGAAGGACATAAGCGGCGAAGGGTTTACCTTTGGATGCTGATGCTTTGCAGGAGCGTTTCCATCAACGGGTTGTTGGCCGTGTAGAGGTAGTCGTGCGCGGTGACCGAGACCTCCGAGGCGCCCTGCTCCAGCAGCCATTCGGCGAGATCGGTCGCCTGCAGGGTGGAGCAGCGGAACCCGATGGCGCCCTTGCCCTCGCGCGGCAGCAGCTCGGCCCCGAACTGCTGGCGCGCCGCGACGGGCAGGCTCTCGAGCGGCTCGCCGAACGCAGCGAGGACATCGCGGGAGAGGCGGGCGCGCTC
Organism: uncultured Lichenihabitans sp.; assembly: GCA_964252065.1. Taxonomy (GTDB): domain Bacteria; phylum Pseudomonadota; class Alphaproteobacteria; order Rhizobiales; family Beijerinckiaceae; genus Lichenihabitans. The sequence continues at coordinate 3,138 of CAXUMV010000268.1, read as the reverse complement.
CTCCGCCGCGATGCGCGCGAGGATGGTTCGGGCCCGGGCGGCGTGGTCCGCGCTCCAGGCTGCCCCGCGGGAGGCGACGAGATTGGCCTCCGAGCGCAGCAGCACCCCGTCGTCGAGCACCTTGAGCGCGTTGGCCTGCAGCGTCGCCCCGGTGGTCGTGATGTCGACGATCAGCTCCGCCGTGCCGGCGGCGGGCGCCCCTTCGGTCGCCCCCAGGCTCTCCACGATGCGGTAGTCGCTCACCCCATGCGCCGCGAAGGCCGCGCGCGTCAGCGTGACGTATTTGGTCGCGACCCGCATGCGGCGGCCGCGGCGGGCGTGATGGATCGCCGCCACGTCCTCGAGATCCGCCATGCTGCGCACGTCGATCCAGGCCTGCGGCACGGCCACCACGACATTGGCATGGCCGAAGCCGAGCGGGGCCAGCATGGCGACGCGCGCATCCGCGTCCGGCATCGCCTCGCGGATCAGATCCTCGCCCGCGATGCCGAAATGCACGCTGCCATCGGCGAGGCTCGCCACGATCTCCGAGCTCGGCAGGAAGGCGACCTCGACCCCCTCGACGCCCCGCACCGTGCCCCGATAGTCCCGCGCGCCGCGTCCCTGCTGCAGCGCCAGGCCCGCGCGGGCGAAGAACGCCGTCGCATTCTCCTGCAGCCGACCCTTGGACGGAACCGCGATGACGAAGGGCGCGTCAGCCATAGGGGGCGCTGTCGGGCGGGCCGAGCCGCTCGACCCAGATCGCCGCGCCGACGGCGGGGATCGCCTGCGCGGCCCCCAGCGACTGGGCGAGGCGATCGTAGCGCCCGCCCCCGACCACCACCGCGGCCGCCAGCGGGTCGGCCGCCGCGTGGCGGGCCTCGAACACGAAGCCCGTATAGTAGTCGAGGTTGCGGGCGAAGGAGGCGTCGAACACCAGGCGCTCGACCTCGAGATCGTGCACCGCGATGAAGTTCGTGCGCTCGTCGAAGAGCTCGAGGCTGCGGTCGAGATCGAGCCCGGCGTCCGAGGCCAGCGTCCTGAGGTCGATCGACACGTCGTCCGGGTGGCCGGCGATGGCGAGATAGCGCTCCAGCACCTGGCGCTGCTCGGTGCCGAAGGCGGGGCTGGCCTTGGCGGCGACCTGGGACAGGAAGCGGTCGGCGATCTCCGCCGCTGAGCGGCCGCCGACCGAGGCGATGCCGGCGATCGACAGGAGATCCTCGACCAGGGCCCGCGCCCCCTGCCGGTCGGTGCCGGTCAGGGCGGCGACCACGCCCGAATGGTCGATGCCGGCCGGGTGCGCCTCGCCGTCGAGCGCCGCGATGCCGAGCCCCTTGTCGAGCCCGCGCTTGAGCCGCCGCTGGGAGGCCGGCGGGAGCTTGAGGGCCTCGACCAGGGTCGACAGCAGGCCGGCGTCGCCCAGGCGAACGTCGATCTCGCCGAGGCCGGCCTTCGCGGCCCCCTGCAGCGCGAGCACCAGGATCTCGGCGTCGGCGGAGGCCGTGTCGCTGCGCCCGAAACTCTCGAGGCCCGCCTGCAGGAACTGGCCGGGGCCGCCCTCCTCGGCCCGGAACACGGGGCCGCAATAGGCATAGTCGGCCTGCTTGCCGGCATCGGTCTCGAGGTAGGCGAGGCAGACCGGGATCGTGTATTCGGGCCGCAGGCAAAGCTCGCGCCCGGCCGCATCGCTGGTCAGGAACAGGCGGGAGCGGATGGCCTCGCCGGAAAAATCGAGGAAGGTCGCCGCAGGACCGAGGATCGGCGTGTCCACGGTCTTGTAGCCGGCGTCCTGGAAGTGGCCCAGCAAGGCCGCGCGGCGGCCCTCGAAGGCCGGCTGGCGCGCATCCCCTGTCGGCGCGAAGAGGCTCCGCATGCGCTGCCCCGTCGTCAGATCCAAGCCGGTCCGCTCCCCGTCGCCGCGGCGGGGCCCGAGGCCTCGCCGACGTCACCGCTCTTCTAACAAGGCCGGCACCGCGGCTCCACCGGATTTCCGGGGCACGGTGAACGGCCACCTTCAGCCGCGCCGGGCCAGCACCTCGCGCACGGCCTCGACGAGCCCGGCCTCGGGCACCGCGAACTGCGCGCGCTGGCGCAACGCGAGGTAGTCCGCCCGGTCCTTGCTCGATTTGGCGAGCTCCGCCCCGAGGACGAGGTCGCGGATGACGACGCTCGCGCCCCCCGCCGCATCCCGCTCGTTCGAGCCCTGGATCACGGCGCAGCGGCTGCCCCGCTTGTCGGCATACTTGAGCTGCGCATTCATGCCGGCGGCCCCGAGATACAGCTCGGCCGCGACGCCGGCCTCGCGCAGCCGGGTGACGAGGGTCTGGTAGCGGCCAAGCTCGTCCCGGTCGAGCACCAGCACCACCACGGGACCGGCAACCTCGCTCGCGGCGACCAGCGGGCTGCCGATGGCCTTCAGGGCCGCATAAAGGCGCGAGACGCCGATCGAAAAGCCCGTCGCCGGCACCGGCTCGGGCCGGAAGCGCGCCACTAGGCCATCGTAGCGGCCGCCTCCGCCGACCGAGCCGAACCGCACCGGGCGGCCCTCGTCGTCGGTGACCTCGAAGGTCAGCTCGGCCTCGAAGACGGCGCCTGTGTAGTATTCGAGCCCGCGCACCACGGCGGGGTCGACCGTCACCTGGTCCTCCCCGCAGCCGGCGACGGCCACCAGGGCCGCGATCGCGGTAAGGTCGTCCACGCCCTCCCGGCCGCGGTCCGAGCCTTCGACGACCCGGCCGAGGTTCTGCAGGGTCCCCGCCACGCTGCCCTCGCCGGCGGCCGTGAAGGCGAGCAGCGTCTCGATCGCCCTGTCTTCGAGCCCGGCTCCTTTAGTGAAGTCGCCGCTCTCGTCGCGCCGGCCGGGCCCGAGCAGGAGCCGGACGCCCTCCGGCCCCAGGCGGTCGAGCTTGTCGACCGCCCGCATCACGGTGAGGCGCCGCCCCGCATCCTCCGCCTGCCCGAGGCCGACCACCTCCATCACGCCGTCGAGCACCTTGCGACTGTTGATCTTGAGCCGGTAGTCGCCGCGCGCGATGCCGAGCCCCTCGAGGGTGCGGGCGGCCATCACCGCGATCTCGGCGTCGGCGGCGACCGACGCCGAGCCGACCGTGTCGGCGTCGAACTGCATGAACTGGCGGAAGCGGCCCGGCCCCGGCT
>CAXUMV010000267.1:3864-5424 GCA_964252065.1 uncultured Lichenihabitans sp. | reverse complement strand
GTCTCTCAGTCGTCGGGTGCCTTTGAAGAGCGTCGACGATCGAGGCGATGTGGTCGGGGTTGAGGTCGGGCGGCGCCACCATCAGGCGGGCCACGAGGCCGTCGAGGTCGATCATGGCGCAGGCGGCGGCGAGCTGGTCGCTGACCACCAGCATGACCGATCGGCCGGCGAGGCTCGCCCGTTCCGGCCCCAGCACGGTGCCGTTCAAGGCGCCCGCGAGCGGAACCGTGCCGTTCGGGGACTGGAAGCCGGCCCCGGGCCGCGGCCCCGCCGCGACCAGGGCCTCGCGAAGGGTCGTGATGGCGGCGGCTGGCACGGCATCGGCTCCGCAGGAGAACGGGTGGATCAGGCCGTGGCCGGGGCGCTGGCTTCGTAGAAGGCGATGAAGTCGCCCAGCGTCACGGGGAAGTACACGTCGTCCGAGGCCGTGAAGGGGTCCATGCCGAGGCCGTCCTCGAGCCGGGCCACCAGGATCGCGAAGCAGAGCGAGTCGAGCCCGGACTCCAGCAGGACGAGATCGTCGGTCAGCGGCGCGAGGGGCTTGTCCTGTTCGGCCGCGACGGTCGTTATCTCGTCGAGGATCGTTAACCGTATCGACATGGAAGCTCGTCTCGTTGTCTGTTTCGACAATGTGCGGGATTAGAGCAGCACACGTAAAGAGCCTACCGCGTGGCATGGTGAAGGATGGGTGCGCCCGCAAAAGTCCGGTGCCGAACGATCCTGGCGGCCGATCTCGAGGGGATCGCCGACCTGCTGGCCCGCGGCTTCCCGGCGCGGCCGCGCGCCTACTGGATGGCGGGGCTGCGGCGCCTCGCCGGCCGGAGCGTGCCCGAAGGCTACCCGCGCTTCGGCTTCATGCTCGAATTCGAGGGCGCGCCGGTCGGGGCCATCCTGACCATCGCGCAGACGATCCGGCACGAGGGCGCCCCGCACGTGCGCTGCAACCTCTCGAGCTGGACTGTCGATCCGGCGTTCCGCAGCCACGCCGCCCTGCTCGCCATGGTGCCGTTCCGCCTCAGGGGCGCGACGATGGTCAACGTCTCGGCGGCGCCGAACACCTGGCGCACCATCGAGGCGCAGGGGTTTGTGCGTTATACGACCGGCCAGCGGCTCGCCCTGCCGGTCCTGGCGCGCAGCGACCCGGCGCTGCGCCTCGTGCCCTTCGTGCCCGGCTCGATGCCGGACCTGCCCGAAGCCGATCTGCTGGCCGATCATGCCGCGGCGGGCTGCCTCTCGCTCGTGGGACACGCCCCCGACGGGCCCGTGCCGTTCGTCCTCATGGACGTCCGCGGCGGGCAGGGGCGGTGGTGGCTGCCCGCCATGCAGCTCGTCTTCGCGCAGTCGCTCGACGATGTCCGGCGCTTCGCCGCCCCGCTCGGCCGCCTGCTGCTCCGGCGCGGCCGGCCGTTCCTGCTCTACGACGCGGAGGCGGACGCCCCCGCCCTGCCCGGGATCGCACTCGGGGGCCGGGCGCCCAAATATGCCCGCGGCCCGCTAAAAAACTTTAAAAACTACTTTGTCATTTACATCGACAAGCCTTTCACTTTCACCCAAACTTAC